>JAOZVK010000474.1 GCA_029938185.1 Bacteroidales bacterium
ATAAATAAACCATAAAAAAAGCATCAAAAAGTAACTATTGAGAACTTACAAATAAACCAAAGAATAACAATTAACTATCTATTATAGTGCAATTTACGTATAGTTAGCTTAAATTAAGAAAATAAACTATTAAAAGTAAGTAAAAAAATTTTGTAAGAATGTTTACTATTTAATCATTAGCAAAACAAATAAGTAAATTTATGAAAAACAGGTTATATATATACATGATAATAAGTGTTTTAATACTTGTGTCTTGTGATAAGAACAAAGTTTTTGAAAAAAACCTTGAGATAGACAAAGGTTTGTGGAATAGTGAAAATATTGCCGAATTTGATATTGATATTAATGAAACTAAAATTCCATATAATATACTTATAAATATTAGGAACGCTCATTTATACCCTACAAGTAATATATGGCTTTTTGTAACAACCGTTTCTCCCAAAGGAAAATCGCAACGTGATACTGTTGAGTTTATACTGGCAAACGAAAAAGGTGAATGGCTTGGCGATGGAATGGGTGATATTTGGGATAACAGCCTACCTTTTAAAGAAAAAATTGGTTTTCCAAAAAAAGGTAAATACAAAATCAGAATACAACACGGAATGCGTGTAAACCCTTTACCTTTTATTTTAGAAATTGGTGTTAGGGTTGAAAAAGCAGATTTAGGTAATAAACCTATTTAAGGTCTTCGACCTATTTATAGTTGCACGCATGCTATATATAATAAGCTGTATCTCAAAAAATAAGCTTTATTCAAAATAGATAGAAACTTTTATAATGAGTGCTTACAAATATTAATGGTATACAAAAATCGAAAACTTAATTTAAAATCGTATCTTTTAATAAATAATTTATGGTAACAAATAAATTAGAAATAATTTTTAACTTTATCTTTGGTAAGAAAATTTTTTATTCTTTATTTTTTATATTTTTTATTCTTTTCATTATAAGTCTTTGGAACAGATATATTCAAATAGACGAAAATTTTTTTGGTGAACAAGCTTATTGGTTAATTCATGAAGGAATTGTAAAAATAAAATCAATGCCTGGTATTCTAAATTTTGATAAAGAAATGTTATTATACCATAAATTATTTGTATGGATTGCTGCATTGATAATTCTAATTTTTGATTGGTCAGTTTATCCTTTAAAAATTTTTATTTTGATAATGTTCATATTGTTTTTTTATGTTTATTACCAGTATTACAAAAGTAATAAAAATAAAATTTCGTATGAACAAATTGTTATTTCATCTGTTATTATTATTCTCACTCCTGCTGTAATAATGCAGGCTTTCATATTTAGACCAGAAATTTTTGTTATGACAATAGGGTTTTGTTCATATTTTTTTCTTGATAAATATTTAAGAAATAATAAAATAAAAGATATTTTACTAGGAAGTATTTTTGCAGGTATTGCTTTTTTGATAACCCCAAATGGTTTACTTTTTTCAGTAGCAGGTGGTATTTTGTTATTATTTAATAAAAAATTTAAGATAATTCCATTATACGGAATTATCATTTTTTCTATTAGCATTATTTTTTTTATAGATGTATTTCCCGATAAATTGGATATACTCATATATCAATTTAAAAACTATCCAACACATAATTTTGATGATAATTATATGTCAAATAGTATATTAAATGCTGTCGTTTTAAAGATACTCAATTTACTGAACGAACATAAACGTTTTTTCTGGAGTGAAAGGGTTGCAATAACATCATTTATGTTTTTATTTTCATTAATTTTATTTTTCAAAAAATTATACAAAAATCATAAATCTTTGATAATATATACTATATCATTAATAATTGCCTTAAATGTTTTTGGAAGTCATATAGCAGAGCGATATTTAATACATTACATTCCTTTTATGGCATTGATAATTGCTTATGGAATAGTAGAACTGAAAAACAGATTAAAATATCATTTTGTTAAAATCATTTTTATTATAAGTCTATTTGCTGCTGTTTATGTAACTGTATTAAGATATTCAATTATTTATTCATGGAATAAAAACTATACTGAAATACATCATAAAATATTGAATAAAATTGATGATAAAAATGCTAACATACTCGTTCCATGGCAATTTATTTATAATGAAATTGATGCATATAATCTTATTTCATATAAAGCATTTGAATACAGAGAAGATAAACTTGAAAATAAATGGACTCAAGAAGAGTTTTTGCAGATTGCTGCAAAAGAATTAAATATTGAATATATTGTTACAGATGCAGTCGTTAGAAGAAAAAGCAATGTTAATTGGTTTAAAAATAAAACTATAGGTGACAACCCATATTTTGTTGAATTTTTTACATACGATGAATATATCATTTTTAAAAAGATAAAATAATTAATGGATTTACGAGAAGCCAAACTAAGTAATTATAATATAACAGCTCGACACCCATGGGAGCTTGCAAGGTTAGAAGTTGTGTTGCAGTTTCTTAAAAGTATTGAAAAGGATAAGTCGGCAAAAATAACTATTTTAGATATTGGTTGTGGTGATACTTATGTTGTCGAGAAAATATCTGAATATTATCACAATGCCAAATTTTTGGCAATCGACACAGCTTTTACCGATACATTAATAGATGAACTTAACAATAAGTTTATAGAAAATAATAATTCGATACAGCTATTCAAAAGTATAGAAACGGCAACCAATAAGTTACAAAAATCTGTTGATATTGTATTAATGCTTGACGTTTTGGAGCATATTGAAAGTGATACTGATTTTCTGAAATCTATGCTCCAAAACTCTATTATTGATAAAAATACACAATTTCTTATTACTGTTCCAGCCTATCAATATTTGTTCAGTTCACACGATGAGTTTTTAGGTCATTATAGAAGATATAACAATAAAAGTTTGAAAAAACTTATAAATAATGTAGGACTTAAACACAACAAAATTGGATATTTTTTTACTAGTCTATTTTTAATAAGAAATTTACAAGCAATAATTGAAAAAATTTTACCACCCAAAAAAAATAAAGGTATTGGCGACTGGAAAAGTAATAAAATAAAAGATAATATTCTTTATTATATGCTTATTATAGATTTTAAAATAACATATTTGTTTAAAAAAATTAAAATTCCAATATCTGGACTATCAAATTATATAATATGCAAAAAATCTGTATAGTAATACCATCATACAATGAAGAGAAACGATTAAATATTGATGAGTTTTTTTCGTTTTTTGATATAAATCCTAATATTTACTTTTGCTTTGTGAACGATGGAAGCACAGATAATACTATTGAGCTTTTGAATAGTTTAAAAAAAAATCGAGAAGATAGAATTTTGCTTGTAGATTTAGAGGAAAACAAAGGTAAAGCTGAAGCTGTAAGAATAGGAGTTTTAGAGTCAAACAAATGGAAAACTTTTGACTATATTGGCTTCTTTGATGCTGATTTTTCGACACCTCTAACAGAGCTAAATTATTTTGAATCGTTCAAGGATAATGTTTTTGATTATCCAGTAATTATAGGTTCGAGAATAAAACGAATGGGAGCAAATATAAAAAGAAGTGCAACAAGACATTACATAGGACGAGTTTTTTCGACCATTGCAAGCAGTATTTTAGGCTTACCAATATATGACACTCAATGTGGAGCAAAACTAATAAATAAAGAAATTGTTGATTTTGCTTTCGAGGAACCATTTATCAGTAAATGGCTTTTTGATATTGAGATTTTTGCTCGAATAATAAATAAATATGGTTATCAAGAAACCAATAAAATGATATTGGAAATACCACTAAATCAATGGGTAGAAAAAGGTGAATCCAAAATTAACAAATCATATTTTTTTAAAATACCTATTGATTTAATAAGAATATCAAAAAAATATAAGCTTAAAATACGAATATCAAATTTGTAAATAATTATTGTAAATATTAGTAAAACATTGCGAAACTTTGCGTCAAACTTTGTGTAACTTTGCGGTTAAAAAGCGGCTAACTTAAAACTGCTAGTCTTAGCCTGCATTATTCATAAATTCCCTATTACAATGCTTAACTACCTGTATATTTGAACGTCCTCAAATTTTCAGAATTTAAAATAGCTCGCTATTCTAAATTCTGAAAACTCTGCGGTTGTTCAAATCTATCAGGCAGTTAAGCCTTTCATAACGATAATTTATGAATAAAGCAGGTTAGAACTCACAAAAATAGTTTTTGTTTAAAACAATCGCAAGTTAAAAGTTAATAAAGTTTACTTGAAAGTTACTCATAATCCAAAAAAATTAAATGTAGAATGTGAAAAATAAGATATTTCTATGATAACTAAAGTATTACATTGAATATTATTTCTGTATAATACATTCTATGTAACAAGTCATAAGTTTCTTTAATATTATTTAGACAAGATTAACATGATTTACATATTTAAAATCCTGTCAAAAAAAAAATAATGTCCAATACTATACGTGTAGCCGAAACGTTTAACATTTGTTAAACAGTAAATAAAGCAAAAATTACGGTGGTTACAATATACAGTGGTACACACCACCGCCTACAAACATATCACACCTACGGTGTTCGTAAC
>JAOZVK010000066.1 GCA_029938185.1 Bacteroidales bacterium
CATATAAACAACGTTTTTAAAGAAAATGAATTGCAGGAAGATAGCAATGTGCAATTTTTGCACATTGCTAATTCTGATAAACCTGTTAAATTTTATAGTCTTGACGTAATTATTTCAGTTGGATACAGAGTAAAATCACATAGGGGAACTCAATTTAGGATTTGGGCAACGCAAAGATTAAAAGAGTTTATAATCAAAGGATTTACACTTGATGATGAACGATTAAAATTGGCTGGAAATATAAACTATTTTGATGAATTACTTGAAAGGATAAGAGATATTCGTAGTTCTGAAAAAATATTTTATCAAAAAGTAAGAGATATTTATACTTTAAGCATTGATTACGAACCTAAAACAGATATTACAAAAAAATTCTTTGCTACAATTCAAAATAAATTACATTGGGCTGTTCATCAGCACACAGCGGCTGAAATTGTAGCAAAACGGATAAATGCAGAGAAACAAAATTTAGGCTTGACAACATGGAAAGGCGAAAAAATACGAAAATCTGATATAACAATAGCAAAAAATTATCTCAATGAAGATGAATTAAGCCAATTGAATTTACTTGTAGAGCAATACCTTGCATTTGCTGAAAATCAAGCCAGACAAAAAAAGACAATGTATATGCAAGATTGGATAAAGAAATTAAATGATATTTTGATAATCAATGATAATCAGATATTAGAACATGCAGGAAAAATATCACGAAAACTTGCTAATGAAATTGCAAACAAAGAATATTCTAAATATGCAAAAGACAAACAATTAACAGAAGATAAACATGCCTTGGAACAATTGAAATTAGAAATTAAACAATTAAAACTTAAAGATAAATAAACAGAGCTTTTAACATTATGCTGGTGATCAGTGGTTTGTGTGGTGTGTGGCAGTCGCTTCGCTCCCACCACACAAACCACAGCCCCCCAGCCTATTTCCGATATGAAAAATCATATCAACATATTGCAGACCACTAAAGTTGCGAAAATTATAAATAATATTATAATACCTACATTTCTGTTAAGTTCAATATGAGTAATTTCTTAAATACACAAGTTTGAAATTTCCCAACTTTTTTAAACCGCTCACAAATAAGCATAATGACCAAAACACAAGAAAGCAACTTTAAATCAGGTTTTTTCAATATTATTTTACAAATAAACACCTTTATAACTACAGTCAATTATGCATTATGTGTAAGTGTCTCAGTTAAAAAAAATGGGATAATTTATTAAATCCACTTGCTAATATCATAAAAAAATGCTAAGTTCGCAACAATCGCAATAAATTACCATTGTAGTTTAACCGCAAAAAATAAAAACAATGAAAGATATTAAAGGATTAATAGAAGAATTGAAGCAATCTCCAGTATTTAACATGTCTTTAAGTTCAAAAGAACTTTTTCATAGCAATTTTCTTGCGTGGATTATTAAAAAATATCCAAACCTGTTTATAGATGAATTAAGTGAAAACTATGATATAGATAAAAACACATCAATACGTGATTTAAAAAGAGAAGTAAATAATACAGATATAAAAATCCAATTGCCAGAAAAAGAGATAGTTATTGAGAATAAAGTAAAAAGCGTTCCAGACGAGAAACAATTAAAGAAGTACAAAGGAAATGATAACAAAAACCTTTATTTACTTCTTAGTTTTATTAAACCTTCATTTAATGTTGAAGAGATTGGTTGGAAGTTTATCTCATACAATAAATTAGCAAAATTATTAAAAAATATTTCAGAAAACATTATTAACAATGAATACGATAAACTTTTATTAGATGATTACATCTCTGTAATTCTCAATATTGATAGTATTGTGAAGTATTTTGATATTACACAAAGAAATTCTACTTTCGATTTTTATTCTCATGAAAAATACGGTTATTTGAAAGACATTAGATTTCATGATTTTGCAATAAAAAGTGTTATGAGCCAATTATCTGAACTAATATACACAAAATTAAAGTCATATTTTATAGATGACAAAATAATTATAGGGAGTTGGTACGATGCAGATTCACATCCTAAAAGTACTATAATTATTCAAACATCATACAGTAATGGAAAAGGAATATTGCATATAGAATATGTATGCAAAAAAAATGTGCTTATTGGAATAATGATTGACGGAAATAATTATAACCAGTATGTGACAATTATAAATGGTAATTATACTGACCGAATACAAAAAGCCCGATATTTACGAGACAATAATCTGTGGTTTAACTTTAATTCAAATATTGAAAAATCTAAAATGAGAAACGAATTTAATAAATACGCCCCTAATATGTCGTATAAATACGCTCATATTCCTAACGATATTGAGATTATCAAACTTATTGATATTATTAAAAGAGATATTGAAAATGCAATAAAAATAAATGATATTTAGCAATACAACTTAATATAGCTATGAATAATATTACTGTTACTGGAAATTTTACTTTTGACAAATTAAAGATTTTAATTACATCTTTTCTTATAACAATCGCAATTGGTATAACAATATATTATGCAGTTGATAAACCAACAGATACACCAACAGACATTTCAATTGATACAGATATTGATTGGACTAAACCGCCATGTAATCCTGATGATTTGAGTGATGACTGGAATGAAGTTACACATCCCAAAATGGTAAATAGACGTGAATTTATTTATAAAAATACAAATATTAAAATTACATTTGAAGTGGGAATCATTGGTAAAACAGGTTTCAAAGCAATTGACCATTGGCATCGTTACAATCCAAATACCTTAAACAAGCATGATTTATATTTAGACAGAAATGGAAACCCAACAAGAAGAGGCTCTAGTTCATCTCACATTGACCCAAATTGTAAATAAAATGAAAGATACAACATTAATGTTTTATGATTTAAAAGAAAATGGTAATACTATATTCTATTTTAATGGATTACCAATTTTAGAAACACTTTCAGAAATCCCTAAATCATACCGTTTTAAGGAGTTAGGATTTATGGCTTCTAACAATCAGGACTATATTTTTGCTGATGACATACAAAAAAGAAACGGTGTAGAGGATTTAGTACGTTACTTCACTTTAAATTCTCAGTATAGTTTAGATAATTTAGACGCTGTTTTTTATAATGACATTAAATTATCAATACATGACGATACCGAACTTACTTTAACATTTCCTAAAAACTTCAATTATAACAGATTAATTAAAAAAATATTAACTGGTTATAAATATAGTTTTCAATCTGTAATTACTCACTTAAAAACTAATAGAAATAAGTATTTAACAATTAAGAGACCAGATAATGTGATAAAAATCTATCATGATTTTAAGGAATATTGGAATGAAAAAGATTAAAAGAAAACCATAACATATCGCAGACCACAAAAGTTGCGAAAATTTCAAATAAGATTATAATACCTACATTTCTGTTAAGTTCAATACAAGTAATTTCTTAAATACATAAGTTTGAAATCTCCAACTTTTTTAAACCGCTCCCAAATAAGCATAATGACCAAAACACAAGAAAGCAACTTTAAATCAGGTTTTTTCACTATTATTTTACAAATAAACACCCTTATAAAAGTTTTAGCTAATTTTGCAATAAAACTTATTTTTTAACTACATTTGATTATGCATTATGTGTAAGCGTCTCAGTTAAAAAATTGTGATAATTTATCAAATTCACTTGTAAATGTCACAAAAAAATGCTAAGTTCGCAACTTCCGCAATCGCAATAAATTATCAATAGCGTAAATTAAAATAATACATACAACGATTTATACTTGAAAATATAAACTTAAATTTAAGATGAAACCAAAATTAATAGTACAATTAGAAAAAGAATTAAATATTGAGTTTGAGGAATATGGAAATCGAATAAGTGAAGCTGCAAAATATTTTGTTGATGAACGAGGAACTATTACAGAAATAAATATTGTTTTTTTAAATATATCAGATATTTCACCATTAATAATTTTAAAAGACCTACCAACACTTAAATTAACTTTAAAAACAAATGGAATTTCAGATATTTCTATATTAAAAAAATTAACAAATTTAATCGGACTTGATTTATCTGAAAATGAAATCTCAGATATTTCTGCTTTAGAAAATCTAAAAGATTTAAGTGAACTATATTTATCAGATAATAAAATTTCGGATATTTCGTCATTAAAAAACTTGAAAAACTTGAAAAATTTGATTTTAAGCTCAAATCCTATAACAAATCTACCAAAATGGATTTGTGATTTTCCTGAAATGGATATTCAATATAAAGGTTTTTACACAAAAAATAATTTTATTTCATTTTTTAATAATCCAATAGAAAATCCGCCAATAGAAATAATAACACAAGGCAAAGAAGCTGTAAAAAATTATTTTGAAGAACTTGAAAAAGGAACAGTAAATCTTTACGAAACAAAATTATTACTTGTCGGTTACGGTGCTGTCGGGAAGACTTCTTTAATGAAACGCTTAGTATTTGATGAATATAATGAAAATGAATTATCAACAGAAGGAATTGATATAAAGCGTTGGAATTTTAAAACAGATAATAGCAATGATTTAAAAATAAATATTTGGGATTTTGGCGGACAGGAAATTTATCATTCTACACATCAGTTTTTTCTCAGTAAACGTTCTATTTATCTGTTAGTTTGGGACGCAAGAATTGATAAAATGATGCCTAATCTTGCAAGTTTTGATTATTGGTTACGAATTGTAAGTTTGCTTAGTCAAAATTCACCAATACTGGTAATTCAGAATAAAATAGACCAAAGAGCAAGTCTTGTCGCTGAAAAATATTTAAAAGATTATTTTCCAAACATTGTTGGCTTCTATAAAGTTAGTGCAAAAGAAAAAACAGGAATAAAAGAGTTAAAAGAGATTATTAGACAAGAAATAAACAAATTACCACACATTGGAGAACAATTACCAAAAGTATGGATAGATATCAGAGATAATTTAAAACAATCAAATCAAAACTTTATTAAACTTGATGATTATTTCTCTATTTGTAAAGATTTTGGAATTGATATTGAACAAGCACTTCATTTAAGTAATTATTTTCACGATCTCGGTGTGTTTTTACATTTTCAAGACAATGATATTTTACGAAATATTATTTTTCTTAATCCTGACTGGGCAACAAAAGCGGTTTACAAAATAATTGACACTAAAGAAGTTGTTTTAAATCAAGGAAAATTTAATTATTCGCAACTCAGAAATATATGGAAAGATTTTCCGGACGATAAGTTCAATTTTTTAATAGAATTAATGAAAAAATTTGAACTTTGTTTCCTTTTGCCAAATCAAACATATTACATTGTTCCTGGATTACTTCCGCCAAATCACCCTGATAGTATTGACAATTGGGATAATAAAAATAACTTACAATTTGAGTTCCGCTACAAATTTATGCCAGCAGGAATTATAACAAGACTAATTGTTAGAATGCACGATTACATAAAAAGTAATTTATTTTGGTTACAAGGTATCGTAATTGAGAGAGAAAAAACCGAAGCACTTATTAGTAGTAATACATTAGAAAGATACATAAGTATAAAAATAAAAGGGAAAAGCAGACAAGATTTATTTGGAATTATCAGATATGAATTAGAAAATATTCATAAAACACTAAAAGAACCTTATGTTCAATTAATGACACATTGTATTTGTGATGAATGTATTGCAAGTGAAAAACCTGAATTTTATGCTTTTGAACAACTAAATAAATTTTTGGATAAAAGTAAAAAAACAATAGAATGCAGAAAAAGTGGAGATGATATTTCAATTAATAAATTACTTGGAAAAATAAACGGTAATGGAAAACAGCAATCTCTTTTTGATTATATACTACTTGCCTTAAAACAACTACAAGGATTGTCACTAAATATTCAAAAATATGAAGATAGTAGAAATAGTTTTGTAGCAAACGTTTTAACAAATAAAAATTACAGAGTTAAAGACCAAACAAAATTTGGAAAAGCAAAAATTCAACCTGGTGAGATTGATATAAAAATTGATGATGAAAAAGGTGGTACTATTGCAATTTATGAAGCTTTTAACTTATCATATTTTGACAAAACGATAGTTAAAAATCATTTAACAAAAATATTTGATTACGATGCTAATGGATTACCTGAAAATTATATGGTTGTTTATTGTAATAAAAATTTCACGGAAAATTGGAAGAAATACATCAATTATATTCCAACATTAGAATATAAACACAAATTAACAGATTTTACAGATATTTCAAATAATTATGATATTCCTTCAAATATAAAAATAGATATTGCGAGACATAAAAGAAATGAAAAACAAGTGAAAATCTATCACTTTTTTGTAGAATTACAGAAAATTGATTGAAAACAGAGATGCTATCATATTGCAGACCACAAAAGTTGCGAAAATTTTGGTTAAACTCAATACAAGTAATTTCTTAAATACATAAGTTTGAAATTTCCCAACTTTTTTAAACCGCTCACAAATAAGCATAATTATCAAAAACACAAGAAAGTAACTTTAAATCAGGTTTTTGATTATTATTTTACAAATAAACACCCTTATAACTACAGTTAATTATGCATTATGTGTAAGAGTCTCTGTTAAAAAAACTGGGATAATTTATCAAATCCACTTGCTAATGTCATAAAAAAATGATAAGTTCGCAACTCCCACAGTCGCAATAAACTAACATTATGTTTCAATTTTAAAAAAATAAAATATGAGAACAATCAAATTACTCAGCATTATCGGAATAATAATTTTATTATCAGCCTGCGGAAATTCACCATCAGGAAAATATACTATAAATAAAACATGTAGAACAAATTCGGAATTGGTATTGAACTCAGTCGATATAAAAGACGATAAGACAACAATAGAATTAACTTTTTGCAATGAAGATAATTATGGTTACACCAACATCCAAACCGCAGCACCAGGAACAAATCAAGCATTCTACCTATAAGATACTCAAAGTGATAAAAAATATAATTTGCTTGATACTGAAAACATTGCGGTTACACCCAATAGAAATGTTATTAATGCAGGTGAATGTCTTACTTTTCGCTTGATTTTTAATAAGATAGATATTGCAAGTTTTCATTTAATTGAAGGAGAAGAAGAACCATCTGATTATTCACCCCCTTGGCATTTTACAAATGTTGAATTAAAGAGATAAAACATGAACAAAGACTTTTCCCCTGTATCGTCAGAGTTGCTGATTTATACATCGTCCAAAGGACAGATTAAAGTAGAAGTGATTTTTCAAGACGAAATATTTTGGATGTCTCAAAAACGTATGTCTCAGCTTTTTAAGGTTGATGTACGTACAATTAATGAACATCTTAAAAATATTTTTGAAACAGATGAACTTATTAGAGAAGCAACTATCCGGAAATTCCGGATAGTTCAAAAAGAAGGAAAACGTGAAGTAAAACGAGAAATTGAATTTTATTCGTTAGATGCAATTATTTCAGTTGGCTATCGTGTGAATTCATATCAAGCTACGCAATTTAGAATTTGGGCGACAACAGTATTGAAAGAGTTTATAACCAAAGGATTTGTACTAGATGATGAACGTTTGAAAAATGGAAAAAAATTAGGTCAAGATTACTTTGACGAACTTCTTGAAAGGATACGGGAAATTCGTGCATCAGAACGACGGTTTTATCAAAAAATTACAGACATTTATGCTCAATGTAGTATTGATTATGACCCAAAATCACCAATTACAAGAGAATTTTATGCAACAGTGCAAAACAGATTACATTGGGCAATAACTGGGAATACTGCGGCTGAAATAATTACAGATAGAGTTAGTGCTGAAAAACCATATATGGGTTTAACAAGTTGGAAAAATTCACCTTATGGAAAGATTTTGAAATCAGATGTAAGTATAGCCAAAAATTATTTAAAAGAAGATGAATTATCCGAATTGAATTTAGTTGTAACGATGTACCTTGATTATGCAGAATTGCAAGCGAAACGACAAAATGCTTTAACAATGGTAGTCTGGATAACAAAACTTGATACATTTTTGCAATTCAACGATTTTGATATTTTACGAAATGCTGGAACAGTTAAAGCAGCAGTTGCAAAAGTGCTTGCAGAAAGTGAATATGAAAAATTTAGAGTTATACAGGATAGATATTTTAAAAGTGATTTTGACAGTCAAATTGTAAAAATATTTAATAAAACAACTGATAAAGAAGACAATAAGAAAACATAACATATCGCAGACCACAAAAGTTGCGAAAATTTTTAATAATATTATAATACCTACATTTCTGTTAAGTTCAATATGAGTAATTTCTTAAACACATAAGTTTGAAATCCCTCAACTTTTTTAAACCGCTCACAAATAAGCGTAATGACCAAAACACAAGCAAGTAACATTAAATCAAGTTTTTCCAATATTTTTTTACAAATAAACACCCTTATAATTACAGTCAATGCATTATGTGTAAGAGTCTGAGTTAAAAAAATTGTGATAATTTATCAAATCCACTTGCAAATGTCACAAAAAAACTCTAACTTCGCAACTCCCACAGTCGCAATAAACTAACAATAGGGCAAACTGAAAATACAACTACAATAACAAACTAATAAATATAATAATTAGATGAAATCAAATATAGACGAATTAATTGAAAATTCAAAATCATCTGAAACACTTCAAATTGAAGATGTGAAAATTACTGATAAAAATTGGTTAGAAATAGCTAATCTTTCACATTTAAAATATTTGTATTTACACAGAATAAAAAATTCCGAAATACCTGAAAAATTAAAAAATTTAAAACTATTGGAAGCAATTGCTATTTCAGGAGATAAAATAACAAAAATTCCTGCGTTTATTTTAGAGTTACCAAAACTTACATCAGCAAGTCTTAATGATACAAAAATTACAGATTTTTCATCATTAAAAAAATTGTCCAGTCTTACTCATTTGTATTTATCCAATTGTAATTTAGATAAAATACCTGATGAGATTTTTTATTTAAAAAGTTTAAAAACGCTAAGATTTAGAAGAAATAATATAACACATATACCAAATAAAATAGTAGGATTAACAAATTTAAGAGAATTAGATTTATATGATAATTTACTTTCTGAAATACCTTACGAAATAGCACAATTACGAAATTTATTTTTCCCAAGACTTTTCAGCAACCCTTTAAGTGCATTGCAGTTTGGTTATATTTTTTCAAGCAAAAATAACAAATATGATTTTGATAAATTGCAAAATACAATTCCAAAATTATTTGACATTAAAAATAATCTCAATAGAAATTTTATTTTCATTAAAAATAATGATAATTATGCATTTATAGAATTTTTTAGAGATATTGAAGAAATATACAGGTCATATAAACTTTTAAGACAACGAGAATTTAACAGAAATGAAACAACAGGATTATTAATTCACATTTTTGGAGACCAAAAAACACAATCAAATTTCTTAAATATTATAAGACACACTATTAGTAAATGGATTGAAACTCAAAATATTTTTTATACTTCATTTAACAAAAAAAAAGAAAAGCAAAAAGAAGACGAAATCAATTGTATGCGGTTCTTTTATTATAATCCTTACCCTATAAAAGCAAAAATAAAAGGCAGAGAGTTCATAATTGATTTTGAGCAATTACTAAAATTTAAGTCGTTAGAAAAAAATACATATTTTGATGAAGAATACGATAGAGAAATACCTGTTTTTGATTTATTAAAATATATTGGTGCAGAAAATGAAACAATAAAAACAAAATGGAACGGCACGGAATACATAACCGATATTGAAATTAAAAACTTTAAAATATTTTCTCAGATTAATTGTGAATTTTCAAAAGATGTAAATGTCTTAATTGGAAGAAACGGGCTTGGAAAAACTTCTTTCTTACAAGCACTTACTCTTAGTTTGCTATCTGTAAGCAACAGAGACAAATCAAATGAATTTGAAAAACATATTAGTTTTAACAATCCAAAATCAGACCTTACCATATACTGGGGTAATGAATACAGAAAGGTTTTTGTATTCAAGAATGAAATTAAACACGAAAATTATATTGATATTCCTCAGAAATTAATTCTTGCTTATGGAGTAAATTTGAATACAGATAAAAAATTGTCTCATACAGAGATAGTAGAAGAACTTATCAAAGGAAGCCTATTATCATATTCTACCAAATCAATTTTTAATGATTACTCAACAGACTTTTTTGACCCACTTATTATTTTAGAACGCTTATTTTTAGAAAAAAAAGGGAAACAAAATAAAGTAATTGATAGTATTATAAATTTGATAAAAAACACAATAAACAATTACCTTAGTTTATTTTCAGAACCTGAAAAAATTAGCATACAAGGTGATTTTGCAAATTATTACTATCGTGATTTAAACAATAATAAATTACAAACAGAAAACCTCAGTGAGGGCTATAAAGATTTTATTTTACAAATAACTGATATTGTAATTAGGATAGTTGCTGCAAGAAGGACTATTTTTGAAAAGAAACAATCAACAATTTCCGAAAAGCTATTTAACTCAGTTAAAGGTATTGTAATTATTGATGAATTTGACAGGCATTTACATCCAAATTTACAACGGAAGTTTTTACATCAATTAAAAAAAGATTTTCAAAATATTCAGTTTGTTTTAAGCACACACAATATTTTTTCATTACAATCAGCAGAAGGTTATACTGCATTAATATTAAACATAAAAAACAACCAATTAAAAGTTACTAAAAAGCAGATTACAAAAGGGTTGAGTTTAGAGAGTGTGTATAATGAATATTTTGATGGTAACAATACTATTTTTAGCTACCAAGTTGAATATTTACTTACTATTTTTAAAAAACATATCGATAAACAAAGAAAACAAGTATTGAATAATCAAGAACAAAAAGAATTTAAGAAGGTTGCCGATGAATTAATTAGTTGTGGCGAACGAACAAAAGGAATTGTTAGCAGAGAAATAAGACAGCTTGAAAGATTAACCGGTAAATCAATAACAATATGAATAAAATTAGGAGAAATAAAGTAATCAAACCTGATTGTCTTGAAAGAAATGCAGAAGCTTGGACTAATCATTATATTAAACAGAGAAAAAGCAACAACAATTATTGGAATTGGCACACAGATAATTATGAAAGAGTTGAACGTATTTTAACACCTATTTTATCGAATATATCAAATTTTCATTGTTCATATTGTGGAATTTACCCTTTAAAACAAAATGTAGGAGGTAGAAGTATTGACCATTTCAAACCTAAATCAGAGTTTCCCGAGTTGGCTTTTGAATGGACAAATTTATTTATTGCTTGTCCAGATTGTCAAAATATCAAAGGTAATAATTACCCACTTGAAATTGAACCTTTAAAGCCAGACAGTTGTCATTATCATTTTGATTATTGGTTTGAAATTGATTGGACAATAAACAAAAATTACATCATTCCAAATAAAGATAGAAACGATACAGAAAAAAAAATTGCACAAGAAACAATAAATTGGCTTGGTTTAAATAAAGGAGATAGACCTGATGTAAGATATGACGAATTAGAGAAATATAAAGACAGTTCTGTTACTGATATTTGGCGGTGGTCATATCCCTATTTTCTTGAACGTGGATAGAATAATTGCCCTATCATTGTGCTTAATGCAATTTTGTTTTTTTGTGTATTTTTTCGCTACGCTCTAAAATACACAAAAAAACAAAACAGCATAAGCACATTTCCGATATGAAAAAACATATCAACATATTGCAGACCATGAAAGTTGCGAAAATTTTAAATAATATTATAATACCTACATTTCTGTTAAGTTCAATATGAGTAATTTCTTAAATACACAAGTTTGAAATTTCCCAACTTTTTTAAACCGCTCACAAATAAGCATAATGACCAAAACACAAGAAAGCAACTTTAAATCAGGTTTTTTCACTATTATTTTACAAATAAACACCCTTATAAAAGTTTTAGCTAATTTTGCAATAAAACTTATTTTTTAACTACAGTTAATTATGCATTATGTGTAAGCGTCTCAGTTAATAAAATTGGGATAATTTATCAAATTCACTTGCAAATGTCATAAAAAAATGCTAAGTTCGCAACTCTCACAGTCGCAATAAACTAACGATATAGGCAATTGCAAAATCAACATATAAAACAAAAAAAGACAATTATGAAATTTGAAATAAAATTAAACATTGACAATGCAGAAGAAGAAATATCATATCTTAACGATTTTATAAAAGAACATGATATTGACGGATTAGAAACAGAAATTCCCGAACAAAAAGCAGAAGACGGCTCAATGGACGGTGCTTTACTTGTAAATGCTTTAAATTTAATGGTAGCAGGAGCTATTGGCGGTGTTTTAAAACAAATATTCTCTACATTAGGAAAATACTTTGACGGAAAACGTGCTGAAATAGAATTAAAATACACCTGCCCAGACAGTGGAATGGAATTTAAAGAAAAATACACATTCACAAGCGAAAAAAAACGAGAAGAAATTTATGCAGATTTTAAGAAAACAATAGATAAGAATTGTAAAAAATCTTTTACTTTGCTAAAATCTTAATACTTTTATAAGTAAATAATGAAAAATATACTTGACCCAAATAAAACCAAAGCAATATTAATAGGAACAACTAAATTTGTTGATTTTAATGATATTGAAGCGGTAGAAAACAATTTAACAGAATTTGCAAAAGTTCTTGCAGACAAAAATATCTTTGGACTTTTACGAAAAGAAAATATCAAAATTATTAAAGACCAAACAAATGAAGACGTTGAATTAAAATTAATTGAATATACAGAAAACGCAAAAGCCGAAGGCATAAATACGCTGATAATTTATTTTGCGGGTCATGGTTTCCGAAATAGGGAAGGTAAATATTTTCTTGCTACCAAAAATTCAAGAAAAAAACTTATCAGAACAAGTGGTAATTCTGCCCTTGCTTATGATGCTGTAAAACAGATAATTAAATCATCAAACATAGCACAAACAATTGTATTTATAGATGCTTGTTACTCTGGTAGTGTTACACAAGGCGAAGGAAACAATATATTTAAAGAGTATCAAGTAAAAGGAACTTATACGCTAACTTCGTCGGACAGCACAGAACTATCCTATTTCGACAGCGATGAAAATTACACGATTTTTACAGGAGAACTTCTAAATATTTTAAAAAACGGACTTTCTAATACAGAAAAAGAAAAAGTATCCTTAGACGAACTTTACAAGGAATTGCAAACTTCTGTAAAAAAGAAAAACCCAAAAATGTCGCCACAACAACTTGTAAGCAGAGAGATTAGGGCTAATAACTTTCTGTTTTTTAAGAATAAAAGTTACGATGAAAATGCACTTATTCAGAAACATATTCAAGAACAAATTAATGAAGCAGATAATTTGTATAAGCATTTGGAACTTGACAAGGCTGAACTAATCTATATAAGATTAAAAGATAAAATTCATATGGTAAATATTGATTTTGACAGAGATATAATACAAGAACTTGAAGAAAAAATAAATAAATGTCGGGATTTAACAAAACAGAAAGAAACTTTTGAAGAACATTATCATACAATTCCTAAAAAAGTAATAGATACAAGCATAACTAAAAAACCAAATATATTTAGTATTGCAATAATTACAATTCTTGTTATTACTATTGTTTTGATAATATGGAAACCTTGGAATAATGAAACGAATAATTTACCTATTAACAATGATACAATTGTAGAAACAGAAACATCAAAAGAAGAAATAATTAAACATGAATACCCTAAAACCGAAAACGGCATTTCATGGACAGACGAAAAATACGGAACTTTTATTGACGAAAGAGACAATCATAAATACAAAGTTGTGAAAATTAGTGAGCAAGTTTGGATGGCGGAAAACCTTAATTACACCAAAAACATACCACATATTACAGATGACAAAAAGTGGGAAAATCTTGAAGATAACAATACGGATATGGCATGGTGTTATTATGATAACAAATCTGAAAACGGTAAAATTTATGGAGCATTATATACTTATGCAGCAGCTCTGAAAGTAGCCCCCAAAGGTTGGCATTTGCCCACAAAAGAGGAATTTGAAACTTTATTATATAATTGTGGAGGCGTAGGCACGCAAGCATTTAAAACATTAATTAAAGGTGGAAAATCAGATATCAATATCCTTTTAAGCGGTTGGCGTAACTACAACGGCAATTTCAACGACGTGAGCGACATCACCTCCTTTTGGGCGGTTACCCAGTATAGTACATACGCATACAATTGCAACTTGAACACAAGCGGAAAGTATGCATACATGGCATACATGGGCAACAGGTCTAAGCGTGTTGGGTCGAGTGTTCGTTTGTTAAGGGACTGATTATTTGAAACGTTTAAGAACAAATACTTATGGTGTAGTGCTACCGAGTATAGCAGGTAGAGTGCATGGAGACATTACCTGCATTACAGTAGTCCCTTAGTCAGTCGCAATACCAGCATTAATCCGCTGGCTATTCTGTTCGTTGCATCAAGTATTAGGTTGTTTGAAAAATTTGATTATTTGGGGCAGTCTTCAACGATTTCTTTTTTTTTTAAAATTTATATATATAATGGAAACAAACAATAATTACATACAACAAATAAGCGAAATTTTAAGTAAATTTAATCCATATTTAATATTGCTTTTTGGCTCGTATGCCTACGGCACGCCCGATGAAGACAGCGATATAGATATTTTGGTAGTAACGCAAGATGATTTTATACCGCAAACATTTAAAGAACATACAAAAATTTACATGAAAATAAGCAGTGCAATTCGTCCTGTAAAAAAACAAATAGCAATAGATTTAATTGTGCATACTTTGCCAATGTATAAAAAGTTTATTAAACAAGACAGTTCTTTTGCACACGAAATAACCACACAAGGAAAAATAATATATGAAAGCAATAACACAAGATTGGCTTAATTATGCCAAAGCAGATTTAAGAAATTGTGAACACATAATAAAAGATGATTTTTTAACAAATATTGTTGCATTCCATTCACAACAAACAGTTGAAAAGTGTTTTAAGGCAATAATTGAAGAAAATGGTATAAAGTTAAAACGTATTCACAATTTAGTTAAACTATACGGAATAATAGAAAATAACATAAACTTCAAAGTAGATGAATATCTACTTGATTTATTAGATAGAGTTTATACGAGTTCACGTTATCCTGGCGATACAGGTTTATTACCAGACGGAAAACCTGAGTTAGAAGAAGCCAAAGAAATGTATGAATTTGCAAAAGTAATTTATGATAATACAATTCAAATGTTTGCAGATACTGAAAAGAAAGAATAAAAATGCCTATATCATTGCAGACCATGAAAGTTGCGAAAATTTTTAATGAGCTTAATACATACAATTTTTTATTAAAGTATGCAAATAAGGACTTTGACCTATTTAATAGTTGCTTACGCATTAGTACAAAGACAATTTAATCAGAAAGTTATGAGTAAGTAAATATCGAAAAACCTTTGTAACAGTACTTACTAATGTTATTACAATTGTTATTCTTTTTCAATTTTTATATTATTATTAAATGTTAAAACTAAAGGTAATCTACCTACTTTTTAATGTGGAATATAATATTTTTTATTTTTACTCTGGTTTGCTACGTTTTTAGACTAAGGTTTTCTGCCTATTTAGTGCATTGAGCATAAGCATTTCAGTTCATGAAAGTTAGAATTTATCAAAATTCACTTGTAATTGTAAAAAAAAACGCTAAGTTCGCAACTTTCACAATCGCAATAGATTACCGTTACACAATTAAAATGTTACTACATAACATGAGT
>JAOZVK010000475.1 GCA_029938185.1 Bacteroidales bacterium
CCTTTTTTTGAAAAAAAGTGTAAACTACTTTTTATTATTTATGAAAAATGCCAAAATAACTAAACAGATATGGAGGCAATACAATATATTACAGATACAAATGGCAGAAAAACCGGTTTGTTTTTTAATTTCCAACACCCACAAACGCCAGATGTTCTGAAAAAATCATTAACAAATTTACAAACAGAATTATTAAAACTCTATGCAAGAAACATTCCTGATGCATATTTAAAAGATATAAAACAACTTATAGCAGTATATTTTGCAGAAAAAACAACTGCCAAAGCAGATAAAGTATGGGAGGAAAAAAATACAAGGAAGATGAATTGTTAAATATGCATTTACGTACACCATATAAAATCAAAAAATACAAAAGTGGGCTACCCGTCAGAAGTTGGACAGTCTTGTATATCAGGAGTTTCGTAACAGGATAAAAACCAATCCTGTAAATCCTGTCAAAAAATAAAAATAATGTCCAATATTATACGTGTAGCCCAAAAGTGAAAATAAATAGAGATTTATTAATTTCGATGGCAGAAAATTTAATAAATTCTCGGATATCTGAATTTGAAAAAGATTTTAGAAAAATAGTAAGCGGAACAATAAGTTACCATGATACCGCAGAAAAAAAAGACAAAGAAACAGAAGAAATATTTATTTCACACGAACAGATATACCATGTATATACACTCGGCTTGCTTGCAATTTTAAGCGATGACTATAATATAAGTTCAAATAAAGAAAGTGGAGAAGGCAGGTATGATATTATACTAATACCAAATGACAAATCAAAAAACGGTATAGTAATAGAAATAAAACAGATTGAAAAGCAGAAAAAAAACGAAAAAGATTCAAGTAAATTTAAAGAACGAATAAATAAAGAATTAGATGAGGCATTGCAGCAAATAGATAAAAATGAATATTATACAGAATTGCAATGAAAATCAATAACATAACTGCCTACTGTCGGCGTGGCATTGAAGCCACACCGACAGTTTTAAACAGGCAAAATGTAACAAACCAGTACACTTATGTTAAAAAAAGCTATTAAAGTTTATTTAAGATCTTCGACCTGTTTAATGTTGCTTACGCATGAATAATCGCCTTATTAATGAATACTTTATTATAAATATAAGTTTTATAATAATTATTGTATTTATATTTTTATATTCTTTAGTATTTTCAAACAATATCCATCCTATTAAATCTAATTGCAATGATTCAGTAATTTCTGCATGTACAAGCAAAGGGCTTTCTCGTGCTTTTTCGTCTATTTTAAAACTTGATTTTGATAAGGCTGTTAAATATAATAAATATAGCTTATATGTTTTTTCTTTTTTCTTTATACAACTAATTCTAAGAATTATTTTTGTTGTAATAAATTATTATAATAATAAGAAAACAATTGTTTTTTTTGATATAATTATATCTGTTATTCTTTTTATATATTGCTTTTTATATTTTATTATATCTACTTTTAATCTGATATTAATTAGTTCGAGTATTTGAATTTAAAGCTTCAATTCTTTGCAATAATGAAGGGTGCGAATAATAAAAAAATACATAAAATGGATGAGGTGTCAGATTACTAAGATTTTTAACTGATAGTTGTTTAAGAGCATTTATTAACTCCTCGGATACATAATTATCTGATGCAAATCTATCGGCTTCATATTCGTTTTTTCTTGAATATATATTCATAAATAAACTAACTATAGTAGATATAGGGTTGTATAATATGGCAAATGTTATAATTCCAAGATGAAAGCTTGGGGTACTGGCACCTAATGCTTTAGATAATACTGGATTATCAATAAATAATGACAGAATATATAGGGTTATCCCTGTTTGAATAACTGAAATAAAAATTGATTTTATTGTATGTTTTTTCTTATAATGTCCAATTTCGTGAGCCAAAACTGCTACAATTTCGCTAATACTCAAATCATTTATTAAAGTATCATATAAAACAATTCTCTTTTTAGGTCCAAATCCACTGAAATATGCATTTGCCTTTGACGAACGTTTAGAACCATTTATCTTATAAATATTGTCTAACTTGAAACCAACTTTTTTACTAAATTTTTCAATAGCATCTCTAAGTTCGCCATCTTCAAGTGGACTTTGTTTGTTAAATAAAGGAACTATTAAATTAGAGTAAAACATAGCCATAAATAGCGAAAAACCACTTAGAAGTATCCATGTGTATATCCAAAACATATCAGTTGTAACATCATAGAACCAAACAATTACTGATAATAATCCTCCTCCAATAATTGCAGATAAGCCCCAGCCTTTTAGTTTATCAAGTACAAATGTTTTTATGGTAGTTTTATTAAAACCAAAGCGTTCTTCTATTACAAATGTACTATATATCGAAAAAGGAGTGTTTATAATATCAGATACAAACATTAAAATACCAAAGAAAATTAAAGCTATAATTATTGAATTTTCCGAATACTCTCTGGCAAAATTATCAACAAGACTAAATCCATCGAATGATAAAAATAACAAAATAACAATAAAACTAAAAATGCTTACTAAAGTGGAAAACTTAGTTTTTGTTTTTTCGTAGTCCTGTGATTTTTTATACTTTTCGGCTTCATAAATACCATTTAATTCATTTGGTAATTTGCTCGACCATTTTGTTGAGTTTAAATAATCTAAGAAACTTGATAATACAAAATCAAAAATTATTATACCTATTATTATATAAAAAACGATTATTTCCATTTTTTTTTTATTAAATTATACTTTCTTGGGTGTGTATGTAGTTAAATGTCTATGTTTTTTACTTTTGTATATATCATTAATTGTTATAATTATACCAGTTTCTTCTACATTTCCAAACTTGGTATTAAGTGCAGTGCCAAAAGTTTTCATTGTTGGCGAAATATTCATATATGAGTTTATCAAAGGAGGTATAAATTCACCTAAGCCTCTGATTTTATGAGCAAGTATTTTGTAATTTTCTATATATGTTTTTTTATTAAAAATATTCTTAAATTCGACATTATTTGAATCTATTTCAATAGCATTTATAGGAGACATAAGTTTTTGAGAATCATAAAAATGTTTTCTGAAAAAAAATAAAATAAGATTTCTTGCTCTTCTATTAAAATCTTGATACATTGTAACCTTGCCAAAAAAATATTTTATGTGTGGCTTATCAATTATTAAAGCACCAAGTCCATCCCATAAATTATCTAATGTGAAAATTGTTTTACGGCTTGCTTTTCTAACCTGAAGCTCTGGGCTAACAAAAGAGCGTCCCAGCTCAATAGTATGAGGCAAATAGTCATTAATAAACCTATTCGAAAATTCAAATAAACCAGTTGTTGCTAATTTAATACGACCGTTTTTGTCTTTAGGAGTATTGCTACAATCAAGGAAGCGATAACCACCAAGTATTTTTTCATCAATAGGGTTCCATACTATTAATTGCTTATATGGTATTTCAGCAGTATCATACTGGTCAATATCAATATCTTTGCCTGTACCTCCGCCTGCTGCTCTAAATGCTATTTCTCTTAATCTGCCTACTTCTAACATTACATTTGGCGAATTATGATGCGTTATTATATATATATCATTATTGCCATAATTTGTAGTTCTTACAAATTTATCTTTAGTCAGTTCTGATTTTATTTTTTCTTTGTCTATGGGACTTGTAATAGGTTTCATCAGCAAAATTATATTTTTTTACAATGTGAACACAAAAGATGCAAAAGTAATTATATTATTATATAATACAATAAATTAGTATATATAATATTGAATAGTAAAAAAATAAGCTTTGTTCTACTTTACGAACTTAGGAAGTTTACGAATTGGTTTATAGCTAAATATAAGTCAGAACTCACAAAAACAGTTCTCTTTTTACAAAACAATCGCAAGTTAAAAGTTAATAAAGTTTACTTGAAAGTTACTCATAAACTAAAAAAATTAAATGTGGAATATAGAATGTAAAAAATAAGATATTTCTATGATAACTAAAGTATTACTTTGAATATTACTCTGTATAATACGTTCAATATTCAATATTCAATATTCAATATTTTATATTCGATATAAATCGTTCATTTTAATTTGCGATTGTTTTTGTTCAATTTGACGCTTTTTGTGAGTTCTGTGTTTACTATCCTGCTTATCGTGTCCACAAATTTAATAAAGTTTTATCAATATCGTAAATGATAATGACATGACTTTACGCCATTTGTTTTCACTAACAGCCTTTACAATACTGACTTGCAGTTTCCGAACGTAAAAGTTTTCGGGGACTTACCGTCCTCTTGCGAGTTGGTTCAATAACTTTCCCCGAACTTACGAATTTCAGTAACTCTTAGTGCAAAGAAACAACTGTCAGACCTTAGCCTGCTTTTGAAGTGATGAACACTCACCTATACGCCTGATTACAAGACGGCATTCGCTTTTTCTGACGTTCTTACTCCAACATGCTTGCGAAATGCCTTGCGGCTATCCTTTACTGCTGTGAAATGTATTACTACACCTACGAACTTTACGTATTGCAGTAGCATATTCAGGTTACCCTGTTGCCTGTAAAT
>JAOZVK010000067.1 GCA_029938185.1 Bacteroidales bacterium
ATGTTAATGCTTATGCCCTTTCAGGGCTAAAAAACTTACTAACGAAATAAAAGAATATTTTAGGAACTAATAAAAAACTTAAATAAGCTATTTTTGCTCGTATTTTTATAAGACCAGTACTTAGGTATTAGGAGACTCGAATAAATAAAATGCAAATATATTAAATTAGTTTGTTATTTTACAATTCAAAAAAAGTCGCAAATAGTAAACTATTTAAGACCTTTTTTTGAAGTAGTAAAATGGCAAAATAATGACAAAGAATTGTATTTTATTTTTTCGAGTCCCCTTATGATTTCATTCATAGTTTTCGTAAGTTTCGTGGTCTGCAATATTTTGATATGGTTTTTATATCAGAAAATGATATAGCCTTTTGTTTTTCTATTTCAACACTCTAAGTGTTTTCATATCATGCTGTTTATCATATACAAACGGACTTTCAACTCATTACTCTTCACCTTTAAGTTTTAGTAATGCAATATTTTCAACATGATGAGTGTGTGGAAACATATCAACTGGCGTATATTCTATTACCTCATATTTTTCGCTTAGTATATTTACATCACGTGCCTGAGTTGCAGGATTACAACTAATATAAATAATTTTTTTTGCATTAGAGTTTAATAAGCTGTAAGTAACTTGTTTGTGTATTCCTGCCCTTGGTGGATCTATAATAATTATATCTGGTTTGCCTTTTTGTTCAAAAAAGTCTTTTGTAATTACATCTTTTATATTTCCTGCATAAAATTCGGTATTTTCAATATTATTAATTTTTGAATTTTCTATTGCATCATCTATCGCTTCAGGAACATTGTCGATACCTATTACTTTTTTAGCTTTTCGAGCAATGAAATTTGCAATAGTACCTGTACCTGTATATAAATCATATACAATCTCGGCACCTGTCAGTTTAGCATACTCTTCGGCAATTTTATACAAATTATATGCTTGTTTTGCATTTGTTTGGTAAAATGATTTTGGTCCAATTTTAAATTTTAAATCACCCATTTGTTCATATATAAACTCGTTTCCTTTATAACAAATGATATTTAAATCAAAAAGTGTATCATTACCCTTAGTGTTTATTACATAATTTAGTGATGTTATTTCAGGAAATTCTATATTTATATAGTCAAGTAGTTTAAAAATGTTTTCTTTTTCGTTAGCACCAAATGATAAAATAACCATTAAATCGCCAGTTGATGAAGTTCTTATTATAAGA
Source organism: Bacteroidales bacterium (assembly GCA_029938185.1). GTDB lineage: Bacteria > Bacteroidota > Bacteroidia > Bacteroidales > JAOZVK01 > JAOZVK01. The sequence continues at coordinate 1,220 of JAOZVK010000067.1, forward strand.
TTTCTAAGAAGACCACCATGTTTGCGTGTATCAAAAAAACCCATATTATTCTCAATAGCATAATCTCTAATTTTATTTCTTATATTGTTTGAAGGGTCTTTTTGTAAATAACAATAATCAATATCTACAATTCTGTCGAACATGCGAGGTATGTGAAAACCTAATGCATTTACTTGTTTTGGACCATCAATTTTAGTTTCTACTTCGGTTAACCATTTTCTATTTGAAAAAGTATACTCTAATTTGTTTCTTGAAAAGTTTAATTCTTCTGCTCTCAATATTGGATTAATTTTAGAAACTTTAACTTTTCCAATTCTTTCAAAATTATCGCTTACCTGTTTTTGTTTATAGAATAGTTGTTTTTCGTAATCAAAATTTCGCCATTTACATCCACCACAAATACCAAAGTGTACACATTCCTGCTCAACTCGGTGTTCGGAGTATTTGTGAAATTTTATTGGATAGGCTTCAAAATAGTTTTTCTTTTTTCTAAAAACTTTAATGTCTACAATATCACCTGGTAGAACTTTATTTACAAATACAACCAAATGTTCTATTTTTGCTATAGTTTTTCCTTCAGATGCTGTCTCAAAAATTTCAACATTTTCAAAAATAACAGGTTTAGTTCTTTTTTTTCTTCTTCTCACTCTTAGTAAAGATTAAATAAGTAATTAAGTAATTATACAAAAGTTTTTCAACATTTATATTTTATTAATTTGCATATTGTCAGAGTATTAATAGAATGTATGAGCAACATAAAATAGCTCGAAGACCTTAATTTTCAAATGAGGTAAGGTCAAATTGATTCTGATTAACAAGTTTTGTAATGTCAATAGCAATACATATAATTTTTATAATATTATTTTTATTATCATAAACAGGAGAGTAGTTTTCGTATATCCATAGTTCTTTATCTTCAACATGAAAATGTTGTAACACTCTTTTTTTGATACCAATTCTAAGGTCTGCCCAAAATTCTTCAAATTTTTCAGAACCATATGACATACCACTAATTAAAGAGCCGTGTTTTTCGCCAATAATAAAGCTTTTATTAAGATTTAACAATTTTAAATACGAGTTACTTATATTTATAAGGTGTCCAGAAAGATTATATTCGGCTGATAATGAAATTGCTTTATATGAAGTTAAAATATTTGATATATCGGCTATTTTAGAATTAAGTTCCTCTTGGGTTGCACGCATTTCTTCCATGTTTTGTCTCATTTCCTCTTCATGCGATGTAAGTTCCTCTGATTGTATTTTTGATTCTTCAAGTAATAAAACTGTTTTTTCGTTTATTTTAACATTTGATATAGTTGAAGCAATACTTTCTGAAATTTTTTCAATAAATTCAATTTTGTATGGTTCTAATTTTTTAAATGAAGCAATTTCAATAACACCCAATACATTTTCATTAAACTTTAATGGTACAACTAATATACATGAAGGGCTATCCCCACCCAAACCAGATGTAATGTTTATATAATCTTTTGGTAAATTTGTAATATAAATTTTGTTAGCCTCCATAATACATCTCCCAATTAAGCCAACTCCATAGGGTATCTTTTTTGTTAATTTTTTTCTTTTATTATATGCATAACATGCAGCTAACTCAATATAAATGTCATTGTTGTTTTTATCATTTATAACATATAATCCACCTTGGTTTGCGTCTATGTATCTAACCAAATTACTGATAATATTATAAGAAAACTCATTTATGTTATCAGTATTTTCACGTAGTATTTCTCCAAATCTTGCAGTACCCTTTGTTGCCCAGCTTTGTTTTTGGTCTATTTCTTTTCTTTTTTTATCTTCATTTTGAGCACGTTCTAAACTTTTACGCATTTCAAGTAATGAGTTTCCAAGAACATCTTTTTTGCTTAATACTTCAAATTTAGAATCTAAATTTCCCTGACCAATTTGAGATGCAAATTCAGCTGTTTTATTAAGTCCGCTAATTAACTTATTTACAGATTGTTTGATTTCACCAATTTCATCATTTCTTTTTATTTTTAGCTGTTTTGTAAGTTCAATATCCCCTTTAGCTAATTCTTTTAGTACAAGGGTGGTTTCTGTAATAGGTTTTGAAAACTCTTTTGATATTACCCATATAATATATGTTAATAAAGTAAGTCCCAGTATTGTTACTAAAATTGATATATATAAATTGTAATATGCTTTAACTGTTATTTCTTCGACTGGAACAACAATACCTATAGACCAGGGTGTTACCGACTTGCCAAGTTGTAAAGGAGTAAAACTGACATAATATTCTTTTCCTGCATCATCATATTTAAAAAAAGAAAATTTTTTTCCATTTTTTACGTTTTCTATAATGTTATATTTTATATTACTCTCAGGGTCAAGTTCAGAAATAAGTTTATTTAAATATGTGTTATCTGGTATTGCTACAAACTTTCCATTATTTGCCAATAAAAATGCATATGAGTTTTTGTATGGTTTGATTTTACTAACCATTGTTTCAAATCTATCAAGAGCAATATCTATAACTACTAATCCTGCAAATTTTTCGTTGTTTAGAATAGGTATTGCTACACTTGATTCTAATATTTGATCAAACTTGGAATTGCTATACGAAAAAAAGTATGGAGGGGTTATTATTTCTCTTTTATCAACTTTAATTTTATAATAGGTACTGCCTATTACATCGCCTTCAAGTTCAAGTGAATCAACTCTATGCTTGATTCTTCCATCTTCTCTGAAGAATGTAGTACGAACTCTTCCGTATGGTTTTTTATATGATGTATCTACTGCATTTAATTCCCAACTTACACTTGTTGCAATAAATTGAGGATTGTCTATAAGAACATTTTTAATTGTATTATTATATATTTTATCACGAACATTTTTGTCTACTAACTCATAATCTAAAAAACTTTGCTTGATTGTTCTGGCAATATTCATATCTCCATTTAGTTCTTTCATAACAAAATTTGCATATTCATCTGCATATGAATCTGTTAATTTTTGAGCATTTTCAAGAGACATCTCTCTAATATTATAGCTCAAATATCCTAATGTTGCTATATATATTAGCATTGATGTTGATAAAATTGTAAGTAATAGTTTTTTATGAATATTTAATTTCACTCTATTTTTTTTTAATTAAGGTCTTTTACCTATTTTAATATTGCTTAGGAAATAACGAATTATAATTTACGAATTGGTTTACACCTAAATATAAGTATTTTATAAAAAACAAATCAAATATTATGTTTTTATCAACGTATTTTAAATTTTCAAAAAATATTAAAATCCAAAAATACAATTTTTTTTAATATGTTTTATATAAAATATTAAATTATTTATTATTTATGTACTCATATCAAAATTTTTACCTATTTTTAATCAAGTATATTTTTTGTATTACAGCTTGATAAAAGTTTTTTATTTTTTTGTAATATTGCTATAAGGTCTTCGACCTATTTAATGTGGCTTATGCATTCTATTAATACCTTAATAATATGCAATTTAACAAAAGTTTTTTTAAATTTACCTATTCATAACTTCTTGATTAAATTGTCTTTATATTAATGCGTAAGCAACTATAAATAGGTCGAAGACCTTAGTAAGTAGTCTTACAATTTTTTTTTTCATTTATATTTATGTAAATATTAGTATTACAATGATTTATATAAATGCGTAAGCTACATTAAATAGGTCGAAGACCTTATCTATTTATTATGCGTAAGCAACATTAAGTAGGTCAAAAGACCTTAGTTTATATGAGCTTCTACAGTTTCAATTAGTTCGGGTAAGTCCATGCCAATCTCTTTTAAATGTTCAATTGTTGGAATACCAGCCTTAGTCCATCCACGACGTTTATAAACAGCATCTAACAGTTTTTCATACTGTCCTTCGCGATATTTACGTGTTGCAGCCATTTTTTCTTCAATAGTTTTTCCCGAAGGATCAATACCTATCAAATCTTTTAACTGTTTATCATAGTGTTCTGCTTTCGATTTGTATTCTTCTACAGTAACTGGACCTGCTGCTCTGTATGGTTGAGCATCATTTTCTCTTTTACCAAAACCTCTTCGTAAATTAAATATTCTTTGGTAATTATAAACTCGTTCCGATTGTTTTATCATTTCATATTTATCAATACTCATACCAGTTACGGCTTCAAATATTTTTAGATAATTATCAACATGTTCTGGTACTTTTGCTGGTTCGTCTGTTTCATGATTACTTTCGGGTTCAACATCATTCCATGGTAATTTGCACAGTCCCATAAGCCCAAACCATGTTCTAAACATTGGAAAATAGTGTAATGCTTCAGCTTTATCTTCAAATGTAGGTATCTGATTGTTTACCATATCCATAAAAATAAGCCATGCTTCATCGTGTTGAGGTCCTTTATTGGTCATTGCATAACCACCTTGTTGTGCTAATGATTCTTTTGATACATATTGCGAATACTCCAAACCTTTGTTAACCATTGCAATATCATTCAAAAATTGTTTTTCGCCCCATCCTTTTTCAATAAATAGTTCTTTAAGTTTTTGAACCCCTATACCTGCTGTTTTTCCAAAACCTTCTCCTTTAGCTAATTGATGTAACAATACCATTGCGTTATCAGCATTACCAAAATTAAGTTTTAATCCTCCTGTACGTTCTTCGTTTAGAACTCCATTTTCGTAACATTCCATAACAAAACCTAAAATTGTTCCCCATGTAATAGTGCAAATTCCATAAGTATCGCAATAAAAATTGGCTTCAATTGTAAAATCAGGGTTAAAAATTCCTGCTATTGAGCCTAATGATGATGTTGTTTCATATTCGGGTCCTTCAACCAAAACTTTTTCACCTTTGTATGGACCGGATCTAAGCTCATAATTATCAACACCTTTTGCGCACGACATCATACAACCAATCCAACAACCATCATTCATTCCTTGTGAGAAAAATGATTCCCATACATCACTATGAATATTTTTAGCATCAACATGACTTCCAAATTTAAAATTATGAACAGGTAACAAATCATAATCATTCATAATATTTGTAAGGTGTGCAGTTCCTTGTTTACGCATTTTATTTTGAGAATCGTCAAGCTCTTTCATCTCACGATTAAAACGTTTGCCTCTCTCCATAATAGCCTTCATGTCTACTACATTGTTAAGATTACCTTTTACACCAGATATTTTTGTTACAAGAGCTTTTATTTTTTTATTTCTAAAAACACTTCCAATTCCGCCTCTTCCTGCTTGTTTTAGTCTTACTTCTTTACGCTTAACATCGTAGAAACTAAAGTTTAACATTCCAATTAAGGAGTTGTCTGCCGCTGTTCCTGCCGATACTACTGATACATTTTTCATATCTTTGTCATTATCAGCAAACATTTTTGTTAAAATTGTTGATAATTTGTGACTATCAATAGGTTCTTCTGGAGCTTCAAATATTTCTACTTTATTAGTTGTTTCATCAATTAGAACAATAACCTCTTTTTCTGCTTTTCCTTGAATTTCCAAAGCATCAAAACCACTAAATTTTAAAAAAGGTCCAAAATATCCACCAACATTACTATCCATAATATAATCGGTAGGCGATATTGATACGACTAAAGATTTGCCAGTTCCTGAATACTGTGTTATACCTGCTATTGGACCAGGAGCAATAATAATCTCATTTTCAGGGTCATTCCATTTTGTATTAGCTTTGGTTGCTTCCCATAAAAGTTTTAATCCAAAACCTTTTCCTCCAATAAATTTATCTTTCATAAGTTGGCTTACAGGCTTTTCTTTTATCTCATTCGAACCAACATTTACATATAATAAACGATTATTGTAGCCTTTATCAATAGGAGCAGAATTATATTTCCATTCCTTTAGACTTGTATGACTTTTTTTTAATTCTTCAATATTCATAAAAAATATACTTTTATAGTTTATAATATAATAAAATCTTCTATCTATACTTTAAAATGGTACAATTATTCAATGATACAATTATAATTATTCAATGATACAATATTATTCAATGATACAATTATTCAATGATACAATGGTGCAATACTTCTTATTAAGTTGCTTTTATACTAATGCGTAAGCAACATTAAATAGGTCGAAGACCTTATTAGGATTCTTTTTGCAAATATATAATTCTTTGTATATTAAAAAACAGATTTATATCAATATTGTTAAAAAAAATGCTTCTATGCTAATTTTTTAATATTTTGCTTTGATTCATAAGGCGTTGCCTCATGTTAATATTTTTGTCCTTTTAGCGTCCATTACACATTACTTATAAAGACCTTAATATTCATTTGAAAACATATAATCAGTAAGTTTTTTATCTTTTTTATAAATATCTTTATAAAAAATAATATTATACTTATCATTGGCTTCGCATGTGATATATCTGATATAAATGGGTAACTGTTTTTTTAGATTAATATGTCTTCGCTTTCTTTTTTTCATCAAATTTCTAAAAGTATCCACATCCATAATTTTATCACGTTTTAAAAGGTATTCAGCAAATTTTGTAGGATTGTGTAAGCGTACACAACCATGACTATATGCTCTTACAGACCTTTTAAAAAATCTTTTGCTTGGAGTATCATGCAAATAAACACTATATTTATTAGGAAATATAAATTTTATGGTTCCTAAAGAATTTCCATAGCCAGCTTTTTGTTTTATATAATAATCAAAATTCGTTTTGTTTATATTTTTCCATTCAACATCGTTTACATCAATTCTTTTACTATTTTTGTCTAAAACCAAATAATTATGTCTTTTCAAATAAGTAGAATCTTTTTTAATTTTTGGTAATATTTCTTTTGTAGATATTGAAAATGGTACAAACCATTCAGGAAATGTTTTGAAATATTCAATTTTGCTATTCAAAGTTGGCGTTTTGTTTCTTCTTGTACCTACAACAACCCTAAATGTTTTTACAATTTTATGATTTTCAACAACTCTCAATGTATATGTAGGAATATTGACATAAACATGATTTTTTGCCCATCCTCTTTCTTTTCTTATTCGCTCCAAGCTTGCCATTGTTTGCAAAAACCTATCATAATTATTTTTCATTAAAGCATCTCTTGTATTTTTTCCAATTTTAGCATCTTTGTCGAGCGCATGCCTTTCTTGGAACAGTCTTAATTTATTGAAAAAAATAGAATCATTATTTTCAGTTCTAATCCAGTTTGTATCAGCTCTCATAAAGGAATATACATTAGACAATTCATTTATTTTGCCCTCAACATACTTCTTTGTATCTGTTGGTAAAAGGTTTTCATAGTAAAAAATTATTTTTTTTGCCATATTATAACACTCTGTTGAATCTTTTCTCAACTCTTCCACAAAAAAAGTATCTCTATTGAGTACAGCTGTTTGTAAGTATTTTTCAATACCTTTCTGAATTGTTTTATAGTCATATGTCTGAGGTTGCATTAGTAGTATTTCTTTTTTAAAATCCTTACTACCACTCATTTTATTAAAATATTCTACATAAGCATCACTAAATTGTATCATTTTGTTTCCATATATCAATGTATCAGGATACAAAACACCAGTTTTTAGATGACTCATAAAAAGTAAACAACTATTGGTTAGTAAAATATCAAAATCAACAATTTTATTTTCTAAACTATCACTTATTTTTTTATTTTTTATTATGTAGTATAGTTTTTTTAAATCACTAAATTTATAAAAAGAACTATCAAGACCATAAATAGCTGAATTTTTAAACAATTTCATCAGTTTTGCAGAATTGTTATTTGGAATATTATCAGCAATCCAAATTGGTTTATAGTTTCTTTTCGAGTATATTTTTTTTAAATAAAATGACGATTTAATATTCTTATTTCTAATTTTAATAGTTGTTGAATCATTAATTGGGGCAAGTTTTATTTTTATTAATGAGCCAAGCGTTGAAATATTTTTATTATCTGAATTATTATTTATATCATTATTTATTGAATGTGAATTATCACAAGATGAAAGTATTATAATAAAGGAAAAAATTGATATAAATATCAATAAACGATTTAATATAAAATTATAACTATTAAATTTTAGTGTTTTAATAAAAAATGTCAAAGATTTTTTTTTTTCTAACATCAAAGAATAATTGTTTATTGATTTATACATCATAATATATGAAAGAGTTAAGGAAATGACGAATTATAAATTACGAATTACGAATTGATTTACATCTAATATAGAATATCTTACAAAAAACAAATTGGAAAGTTATTTTTTTAATGATTCCTAATTAGGGTGTAAGTACATCTGACCTATAAAATTACTGACTTTATGGACGCACACTAATGTAAGTTAAACGTAAATTTCAAAAGTTAAATTATACTACATCTGATAAATTTTTTTGGCTCTTCGAGCCTTTTTATGCGTAAGCAAAATAAAAAAGCTCGAAAAGCCAATACTTCCTAATCTTCCTTTTTATCATTATTTTTTTCAAACAATCGGATATTCGATGAACTTTCAATTGCTTTTATTGCAATATCTTTTACATTTTGTTCCGCATTTTCAGTCTTGTTAGTCAATTGTTTAACTAATAGTTCTAAATCATTTATTTTGGCTTCCAAAGTTTTTATAAGTTGATTTTTTAATTTTATTTCTCCTTCGGTTTCTTTTAATGATAATTGTTTTTCGAACTCAAATTTTTGCTTCAAACTATCACTAAGTATTTTTTCGGCAGTTTTTACAGCTTTTTCTAATTCGGTAGGAAATTTTATTGAATTTTTTTTAAGTTCTTTATATTCACTTTCGTTTTCGGTAATTACTTTTTCTCTTTCTTTAATTTCCTTTTCGAAAGTAATTTTTTGTTCTCTTAAAATTTTTTCTTGTTTTGATTTCTTCTCTTCATATATATTATTTTCTTTTTTCTTGGTTATTTTTAAATTGTAATCATACTCCTCTTCATTGCGTTTACGGTCTTTTTCTGTTTGAGAATTTCGTTCTTTTATACTTTTTTTGTATTCATCTTGCTCTTTTAGCCACAATAATTTTTTCTCTCTGATTTCATTATCAAAAGATGCTTTTTTTTCTTTTGTATCATTTTCAAATAAAATCTTTTTTTCGGAAATTTGATTTTGTAAATCAGTTTTTTGAGAACTATACTCATGCTCAAGTTGTTGTTTCCTTTCAGTCATTTGAGTTTCAAATTGTTCCTTTTTTTCTTTTTGAGCCAAAAGCATAGCAGCAAGCGAATCTGTATTTGCTGATAATTCATAAACATCATCAAGGTTTTTTTTCTCAATATTAATAGCTTCCTGAATATTTGTTAATTTTTTATATTCTTCAATCAATTTTCGACCAATTTCATCAAAATTATTTGAAGTTGATAGTTTTAATTCAGCAATATTTTTAATTATTTTATCATATGAATTTTCAGAAGCTTTTTTTACAACTTCTTTTTTTTCTTCTTTTTGTTGTACTTTTTTCAACTGTTCTTTTTCTTTTTCCTGAATCTGTTTCAATATATTTTCGTAAGCATCAAGGATTTGGTTTTTAGTATTTTTTGAAGTTATTTTTTTATCAAGTTCCATATATTTGTAAAAATTAAGTTTTTTGCTAATAATTTATTTTAATTTGTCTTATAACAAACAAATATACCAGAATATATCTAATAATTCAAATATAAGCTTTTCATTTTATTTAATAATTGGGCTACCAATTTTAAGTTAGCCGCTTTTTAACCGCAAAGTTACACAGAGTTTGAAGCAAAGTTTCGCAAAGTTTTGCTAATCTTTACTTTAATTCTATGATTAAAACTACTTGAAAAACAAGACTGTCCAACTTCTGACGGGAAACCAATAATTGTATTATTAGTCGAAGACCTTAAAAACAAATAAATTTATTTTTAGTAATATGAGTTTTTCTCCAATAAAATATATAACTTTACGTACAATTTTAAGTATCACAACAAAAATTTGTACAAATACAGTCGATTATGGCTACCAGTAAGAAGTTGGACAGTCTTGTTTATCAGATATTTCGTAACAGGATAAAAATCAATCCTGTTAATCCTGTCAAAAATTAAAATAATGTCCAATACTATACGTGTAGCCCAATTATGCATTATGCAAAAGTAACAATAAATAGTATAGTGCTTAAGTACTGTTACAAAAGTTTTTCGACATTTACTTATTCATAACTTGCTGATTAAGTTACATTTGTACTAATGCGTAAGCAACTATAAATAGGTCAAAGACCTTACTAATTTTTTAAACTTATTAAATATTATAAAATGAAAATAAAAACTATTTTATTAAGTGTTTTTGTAATTATCTTTTTAACTCATTATTCATGTAAAACACAAAAAAAGAAAACGATTGTGAAAAAAAATGTAGATATTGGAGTTAAGCTATCTCCAGGTACTTGTTCGTTCGAAGGAGAAATTATTTCTATAGAAAAGATTAAAAATACAAATAGCAATAATGCATGTTCAAAAGCAGCTTGCATAGCAAAAGTTAAAATTACAAAAGTGTTAGGCTATGGTTCGGCTTTTAATGCACCAATGGGAAGCGGTAAAGTTATAAAAATGCGTTTTAAATATACACTAAGCAAAACCGAAAAACTTTTTCCTAATAAAAAAAATCATTTACCCGGACTTAAAGTTGGCAGCAAATTTAAAGCTTCTGTAAAAGCAACTGAAGAAATGGGAGAAGACAATCCTGTATATACTATTGATGACTATATTTTATTATAAGTACTTTAAGGTCTTCGACCTATTTAATAGTTGCTTACACATTAGTGTATTAAGACATAAGTTGATTAAGTTTATAAATGTAACAATTTGACAGGATTTACATGATTAACAGGATATTTTAAGCATGTAAATCTTGTCTAAATAATACTAAAGAAACTTATGACTTGTTTCATTAGTTCGAAAAACTTTTGTAACAGTACTTAGTAAAAGTATTATGTATTTTATCAAATCAAACAATTTATTAATAGAATGTTTATATAAATATTAAGTAGGTCAAAGACCTTAAATTTAATTATTAAAATTTTTAAAATGAAAAAATCTTATAAATTATTATCATTGTTTTTCTTTGTTTGTACGCTTATTGTTTCACAAACAATTTATAGCCAAACAAAAAAACCAAAAATAAAAGATGACCCAATTGGTAGGGTAATATATGAAAATAGTATTTTAAAAGATCCAGCTACTGGAAAAATACCCTCTAATATCAGGAATTTAGAGTTGAAATATGCAAGAAGCTCAGTATCTAAGCTACAAAAACGACAACTAAAAGCAACAACATGGAAACATAGGGGACCATTTAATGTTGGTGGAAGAACAAGGGCACTTGCAATTGATGTTAGTAACGAAAATAATATTATTGCAGGTGGAGTATCGGGTGGTATATGGCGTTCTACTGATGGCGGCGATTCATGGACAAGAAGTACAAGCCCATCTCAGTTTCCAAGTGTAACGGCTATAGCTCAGGATACACGTACAGGACATACAGATACTTGGTACTATGTAACCGGTGAATATAGTGGAAATTCAGCAGGTGGATATGGAGCATACTACAACGGAAATGGTATATACAAATCAACAGACGGAGGCAAAACATGGAGTGCATTAGAAAGCACTGTTTCAACTGATATTACATCTTTTACCTCAGGTTTTAACTATTGTTGGAATATTGCTGTTAATCCAAGCAACGGTCATGTATATGCTGCTGTTTATGATGGAATATACAAATCAAGTGATGGTGGTACAAAATGGGAAAAAAAATTAGAAGGTAAAGATAAATATGCAATAAAAACTGATGTTGTATGCTCACCAAATGGGAGTATTATGTATGCTGCATTAAGTACTGAAGGTTCTAATGGAGGAGTATATTTTTCAACTAATGGAGATGATTGGACAAAAACAACTGGAGGTCCAACAAATATTGACAGACCTGTTATTGCTACAAATGGAAATACAGGTGATATTTTATATGTTCTTACATATGTTAGCGGTAGCGACCCAGGCACTCATGAACTGTGGAAGTATAAACATTCGGATAAAACATGGACAAATTTATCAACTAATTTGCCTGATTTTGAAAATGACAATGGTGATTTTAATTCACAAGGTGGTTACGATTTGTTAATAAAAGTAAAACCAACTGATGAAGATTTTGTAATTATTGGTGGAACATCTCTTTATAGATCAACCGATGGCTTTTCAACAAAAGGAAACACAAGCTGGATAGGTGGTTACAATACTACAAGTGGATATGCAAATTATAAAAATTCACATGCCGACCAACATTCATTTGTATTTTATAAAGATAATACAAAAGCAATATCGGGACACGATGGTGGGTTGAGTTACACAAGCAATATTGATGCAGAAATTAAACCGGCGGAACCAGTAACTTGGTCATTTCTAAATAAAGGTTATTTGACAACACAAGCCTACACAGTTGCTATTGACAATAGTGCATCAAAAAAAGATTTATTATTGTCAGGATTTCAGGATAATGGAACATGGAAAGTTAATAGTGCAACAGGTACTGAGAATTGGAATAGTGTAACAAGTGGCGATGGTTCATATTGCGAAATAATTGACAAAGGTACTGATTATGTTACCTCTTCTCAAAATGGTAATGTTTACATGGATTATTATGATGCGTCAGGTAATGGTGAAGGTTGGTCAGTAATTAATCCATCGGGAGCTTCTGATATGCTTTTTATTAATCCTTTTATACTTGATAAAAATGATGAAAAAATAATGTATTATCCTGCTGGTGAATATATTTGGAGATGTTCGGATATAACTGCTATAGAAAAACATAATAACGATGCTGCTACCAAAGGTTGGACAAAGCTAAACAATTCGCAAGTTTCTGGAGCAACTATTTCGGCTCTTGATATTTCAAAAACACCTGCTAATACTTTATATTATGGAACTAGGGAAGGCGATATATACAAAATGACTGATGCTAATACAGGTTCGCCTACAAAAACAAAAATAACAGGTGGCGGATTTCCAAGTGGTAATATAGGCTCAATTACTGTTAATCAAAATAATGGTGATGAGGTTTTGCTCTCATTTACGAATTATAAAATAAAAAGTATTTTTTATACTACAGATGGCGGTTCGTCATGGAGTGATGTAAGTGGAAATTTAGAAGAAAACTCTGATGGAAGCGGTGATGGTGCATCTGTTCGTTGGGTTAGCTTTTTGAAATTATCGGACGGAACATATAAATATTATGCAGGTACAAGTGTAGGTTTATACTCAACAACTAAACTTGATGGTACAAGTACAGATTGGACACAGGAAGGAGCAAGCTCAATAGGAAATATTGTTATAGCAATGGTAAAAACAAGAGAATCTGATGGATTAGTTGCTATTGGAAGTCATGCAAATGGTTTATATAGTGCTAATGTTACATCAGGAAGTTCTGCTGCAATAGATAAAGTAAACAATGAAAACGATAAATTAGTTAATGTTTTTCCAAACCCAAGTGATGGTAAATATGAACTTAAAATTGATTTACAAAAAAGAAATGATTTAATTATAACTGTATTCAATATGAGTGGGCAACTTGTTTATTTTAATAAAGAAAAAAATGTAAAAAATATAACAAAAAATATTGATATAAGCCATTTGACAAAAGGAATATATAATTTGGAAGTAATAGCAGGTGGTAAAGTTATTAATAAAAAATTGGTAATTAAATAAATTTCAAATCTTGATTTTTGAAACATTTATAACAACTTACAGGTTTATTTGCTTGTAGGTTGTTTTTTTTGGTTATACTTAAAATAGTTCAATTGAATATACTGCAAACGGTTATAAATTTACATTTTTTAATTACGTAAGTCCAACTTTGTCAAAGTTAAATTAGCAAGCGTTCTAAGTATAGCTTTTGTAAGTAGGTCGATATATAAAAATGACTCTTATATTTTTTATATTACGTTATTTATCAGGCATAAGCAAGATTGTTCATTGTTCATACTTTGTAAAATTGTAACTTATTGTAATTCTGGCGTAAGCAAAATTATCAATTATCAATTACTTAGTATTCAATTTAATAGTACTAATAATAGGTAAAAAAACTTAAATAATAATTACTATTGCAATGTATATATTATTTTACTAAATTTGCAGTATAAATGACTATTAAGTAGTCTTACAAAAGTTTTCGGCATTTATTTTTGCACAATTAACTACATAACAGTGGTTTGTAAAAATGCGTAAGCCACATTAAATAGGTCGAAGACCTTAAATATTAATTTTAAATTATATATATCATGGAAGGAAAAGTAAAATGGTTTGACTCAACAAAGGGAATTGGTTACATATTAACTGAAAAAGGAGAAAACATATATGTTCATTATACTAAAATACAAAATTTCAGTAAAATAAAAACACTAAAAAGTAACCAAGCGGTATCATTTGATGTTATAAAGGGAAAAAGAGGTTTACAAGCCGAAAATGTCAAATTACTAAATTGAACAAGTTTGTTACATATTGCTTGTTTAATACTGTCAGTGTGGCTTGAAGCTGGGCTTATAAAAATACGAGCAAAAATAGCTTATTTAAGTTTTTTATTAGT
>JAOZVK010000476.1 GCA_029938185.1 Bacteroidales bacterium
TTTCAAAAAGTAAGCTCTATACTAAATAGGTAAAAACTTTTGTATGGGTGCTTACGTACTCTATTAGTATGCAATTTAATAAAAAATAAATGTCTAAAAACTTTTGTAAGACTACTTAATATGAAAATATCAAAAATAGAAATTGAAAATTATCATCAATTTAAAAACTTTTCCATAGATTTAAGATACCCTAAAGGACACAAAAACGAAGGAAAACCTTTAGAAAAAGTTTGTTTTATCGGACAAAGTGGGACAGGGAAAACTACTCTATTGAATATTTTGAAAGAAAGTTTATATTCTGAAAGATATGAACCGCCCATTATGAATTATGATAAAAAGATAATTTGGCAAATTTCACTACTTATAAATAACAAACTTGAGCAGTCTATAATAAAGTATACTCATAATAATTTTGACTCAGATATTTATTTGTACAAAACAAAACTAAATGATACTATATATCAAAATTATAAAAAAACGAAGGGAGTAGATTTTGTTTTTTATCCGGCAGAATTAATTGAAAAATCAAGTAAATTTTATGAAGAAAAACCTTTATCAGACCCCTTAGATTATATTTCAACAAATGATGATATTAAAAAACAGGTCAAAAAACGACAAGATGTATTAAAAGACAAGGTTTTTTTTGATTTTGAAAAAGATAATCCTGTAGATATTTGGGAAATTATTTTACATAATGCAAGTGAATATATGATTCGTTCGTTGAACAAAAGTCATCAATTTTCAAGAGCAATTCTAAAAAATAGTCAAAGAATTAAAGAATTAACAAAAGATTTAGAAAAATGGCATAATGAAAATCCGAGTCCTTTTAAGAGAATTGCAAATTTTATTAATCCAATAATTCGCAATTTTAATATGGAAGTTACTATTGATTTTGATTTAGAAAAAAAAGAAGACCTATATTTTATTAAACTCAATACTTTGGACGGAAAAAACATTCCTTTTTCAGCTTGGAGTACAGGAACCAAACAAATTGTACTTTCAATGTTACCTTTATTTGAGCTAAATACAAATAATACTATTGTTTTGGTTGATGAACCCGAACGTTCATTATTTCCTGATATTCAGAGAGAGTTGATTAGTAAATATTCAAATATATCAACAAATGCACAATTTTTCTTTGCAACACACAGCCCAATTATTGCTACACAATTTGAAGCTTGCGAAAGGTTTATTTTGAAATTTGATAATAACGGTTTTGTTAAAGCGGTCAGAGGAGATTCTCCAGAGGGTGCAGCTTTAGATATTTTATTGTTAAATGATTTTGGCTTAGAAACAATATTAACAAAAAAAGCTCAAGAAATGTGGGAAGAATTTATTGAGATAAGACGAAAAATAGTTTTTGAAAAGAATGAAGACCGTAAGGTTGAGTTAATAAATAGATATGTAAAAATAGGAACTGATTATAATTTTGCAATTTATGAAAAGAATAGTTAAAAATAGCAATTCTAAAATTCTAAAACTAAAATATCCTACGCATAGTAAAAAAATAAGGGAATTATTATTAGAAGAGCAATTTTGTTTTTGTGCTTACACAGAATCTAAAATTACGTCTGGATTTGCTGTTGATATTGACCATTTTAATCCATTACTTAAAAATACAGAAGAAGATAATTACAATAACTGGTTTGCAGTAAGCCATAAATTTAATAAAAAGAAAAGTAATAAATGGATAAATTATCAACCTATTTTACATCCAACCACTATAGATTTTGAAGAACGTGTAGTTTATGATAAGGAAACTGCATTGTATTTATATAAAGATAAAGATATTGAAGCAAAAAATTTGATTGAACTATTAGATTTAAATAATAAAGAACTTGTAGATGATAGACTAAATAAAATTCTTTTGTTGAAAATTCTTTTTAGCGAAAAAAGTATTGATATATCATTTTTAGAATGGATTTCGCATCCAAAATTAAAAAAAGATTTAATTGAATTTCATCGTGCAATAGAAGCAGAGTTTAATATATGTTCGCTTAATGAAATAATATTAAAAGACTCAAAAACAGAAAACTGTAAATATTAGAATAAAAATTCATACATTTGCGATAGTTTTAGAGAGAATTATATGAGTTTTTTAAATTTTAATAATTTTGTTATCAACAAAAAAATATTTTTTATTACTGCAAATTCATTCAAACCATTACAAATGTTTTGTTGTGGTTTGAAACATGTTACATATTTTTACTCATATGCATTGTATGTTATTATAAGTACTGTTACAAAAGTTTTTCGACATTTACTTATTCATAACTTACAGATTAAGTTGCTTTTGTATTAATGCGTAAGCAACTATAAAATAGGTCGAAGACCTTATTTTTTTTATTGCAACGAAAAATCAATAACAGAACTGCCTACTGTCGGTGTGGGTGTGGCTTCAAGCTGGGCTTATAAAAATTAATAAATAAAAAACTTAAATAAGCTATTTTTGCTCGTATTTTTATAAGCCCAGCCCAGCCCTTGTCTAAGCTCACATCTTTACACCAATTATCAAAATATCATCAGTTTGTCGGTTACTTCCTTGCCATTGGTGTAATTCTGTTTCCAATTTTTGTGCTTGTTGATGTATGGATAAGTTAGATATTTTGTGTAAAAAATTTCTGAAATGTTTGGTTAAATACTTTCGGTTATTTTCGTATCCAAACTGGTCTTGAAAGCCATCTGAAAAAATATAAAACATATCGTTTTCTTGATAAATAATTTCATGCAACTCAAATTCTTTTTTTGTATTTTTGTTAAACTGTATTCCGCCTATGGGCGATAAAGAGCCTTTTATTATATTTAGTTTGTCGTTTTGTATATGGTACAATGGATTTTTTGCTCCCGAAAAATACACCTTTTTATCTTGCACATCAATATTTAATATGGCAATGTCCATACCATCGTTTACTTGTTTTTTAGATGACTCTTTTTTGAGTCGAGCAGTTATTTTTTTGTCTAACTCTTCAATTATCTTGTCTGGCATATGGATACCCTTACTTTTCACTATTTCTTCTAAAAAATCGTGTCCCATTATGGTCATAAAAGCACCCGGTACACCATGTCCAGTACAATCTGCGGCAGCTATTATTTTTATTCCTTTATCAGGAATATCGGCATACCAATAAAAATCGCCGCTCACAATGCTATGTGGCTTAAAAAAAATAAAAGCCTCTGAAAAGTTTTTTGTTATCTCATTTATATCTCCAAGTATGGCTTTTTGAATGTGTGCAGCATAATTTATACTGTCTGTAATATGTTTATTCTTGTCTTCAATTTGTTGTTTTTGTTCGTTTACTATTTCGATGGTTGTCTGCAATTTTTTGTTGCTTTGGTTTAGTTGTTGGGTACGTTCGGTTACTTGTTTCTCTAATTTTTTGTTGAAATTTTTTGTTTTTTCAAGTAATTTCATCACAATTTGGAGTTCAAGTATCTGACTGGAAAAGAAAGAACTAATCAATATTGCAAAAGCGATAACAGGAGCTATTGCATCCATGTAAAATTCTTTTCCTTTTGCATTTACACCCGAATTTTCTAAATGTAAATTTACATGAAGATAGGGTGTCAAAAAATACGAAATAACAATTATACTTATAAAAAATAGTATCGAAAATTTTTGTTTTACATCAAAAAGTAAAAAAGGAGTTACCGTAACAGCTAACAAAATCAACTGTCCCGATGCTATGTATCTAATTGTGCCGTTGCTAAGTCTGGCTCCAGCAAAAATAATAACATAAAATAGACTAAACATAAAAACATATTTACTTGCTTTTGTTTTTTTATAGTAATTAAGTATCAAAGGAATTAAAAATAAAGGCAGTGGTGATAAAAGCCTTATAAAACCTCTCATATTCATATTGTTAGAAATAAGAATGATAGCTGCTATTATTATGATAACGGTAAGGATACTTAGTCTGTTAGTAATTATAACTCGCTTTTTTTCTGGCAAGCACATACTTTTGCTTACTCCTAAAAGTGAAAGGAAACGTTCTATCTTTAATAACTTTTTCATGTGTAAATAAAATTGTGAGAAGATTCAATTCAGGTATTTATAAATTGATTTTTCTGCTCTTCTTATAAATTTAATATGTTTAATATCGACAATTAACACTATACAATACCTTCAATAAAATGATAAGCAAACAGTAAAAATTATGTGTATATTTACTTATTAAAAAGTACTCTACATGATGATTTTTTAATAACTCGGAAGTTAGGATATTAATAATAAAGACCTATTTTTGCAAAATGCTAATAAATTAAAAATAAGTCTTATGGTAAAATTATTTATAACAAAGGTAGAAAAACTTTTAGAAACAGGACAAAGATATTAAAAAAAAAATATATATGTCAAGGGAAAAATTTATAATATATTGTGCAATAGCTATATGCATGTCTCGTTCTGTTCAGTTTCCAGAAATCGCACAACATATTAGCGATGATGTAAAAAGTAGATTCAAATCTAAGAAGATACAGGCTTTTTTTTCAGTCTATGAGCTCAGAACTCACAAAAAGCGTCAAATTGAACAAAAACAATGGCAAATTAAAAT
>JAOZVK010000068.1 GCA_029938185.1 Bacteroidales bacterium
CCCAAAAATAGCTTATTTCAGTTTTTTATTAGTTCCTAAAATGTTTTTTTTCGCCCTGAAAGGGCATAAGCATTAACATGGGGCAACGCCCTATGTATGAATACATTCGCGAGTAAGAACGCCCTGAAAGGGCAAAAGCAATATTAATAAAAAAAGAATAAAATAATAATTTTGAAAAATGAAAATATCTGAAATTATAATTAAAAACTTATTTAGATTATCTGATTATATTCTTGATATAAAATATAATAAGCTAATTATTGTTGCAGAAAAACTACAATCTTAAAAATAATCTACTATAAAACATTTTGAAAAAACAAAAAAATGATAAGTAAGCAAAAAGATAACAATTCCCAGTTTATTGTTTATATTTCTGAAAAAGGAAAAACAAAAATTGATGTTCGTTTTCAAGATGAAACTGTTTGGCTAACTCAAAAAGAATTAGCAAATATGTTTCAAACAACACGCGAGAATGTTACTTTGCATATAAATAATATTTTTAATGAAAACGAATTAGATGAAATTTCAACCTGTAAGGATTTCTTACAAGTTCGCACAGAAGGTAAACGAGAAGTCAAAAGAAATGTAAAACATTATAATCTTGACATGATAATTTCAGTTGGCTATCGTATAAAATCCGGGATTGCGACTAAATTTCGTCAGTGGGCAACTGCACATTTACGAGAATTTATCGTAAAAGGATTTATTCTTGACGATGAACGTTTAAAAAATCCTGATTTGCCTTTTGATTATTTTGATGAATTATTGCTTCGTATCCAAGATATACGAACCTCAGAAAAACGATTTTACAGAAAAATAACTGATATTTACGCAACAAGTGTAGATTACGACCCGACAACAAATGAAAGTATTTTGTTTTTCAAAACAGTTCAAAATAAAATGCATTGGGCGATAACAGGAAAAACAGCAGCAGAAATAATCCATGAAAGAGTAGATGGTGAAAAGCAAAATCTGGGACTTACAAATTGGCGTGGTGATAAAATAAGAAAACAGGACGTTTCAGTTGCAAAAAACTACTTAACCGAAAAAGAATTAGAACCATTAAATAATCTTGTAGAGCAATATCTTGTATTTGCAACTGGACAAGCAATACAACGAGTTCCAATGTATATGAAAGATTGGATTACAAAACTAAACGGTTTTTTAACACTCAACAATAGAGAAATACTTGAACATGCAGGACGAATTTCTCATGAACTTGCAAAAGGGAAAGCTGAAACTGAATATAAAATATACCAAACAAAACAATTAAATACTCAAAAACAGCTTGATACAGATTTTGAAAAAGCTATAAAACGAATAGATAAGAAAACCTAAAATCTGTTTGTAAAGATTACTTACTAAATCACAATTAATTATAATATAAATTTTGCGTAAGCAACATTAAAAAGGTCGAAGACCTAAAACTAATAAAATTAAATGTTATACTATTTATTTCAATATTTTGACTCTTTAGGCTTTCCAGGAGCAGGAGTTTTTCAATATATTACATTTAGAGCATCAATTACAGCAATAGTTTCGCTTGTTGTTTCGATGATATATGGAAAAAAAATTATTAGAATTTTGCAAAAAAAGCAAATTGGCGAAACAATAAGAGATTTAGGTCTCGAAGGTCAATATCAAAAAAAAGGAACTCCTACAATGGGAGGACTTATTATTATTATATCAATATTAGTTCCAACTATTCTATTTGCACAGCTACACAATATATACATTATATTGATGCTTATAACAACCTTGTGGCTTGGAACAATCGGTTTTATTGATGATTATATTAAAGTTTTTAGAAAAAATAAAAAAGGACTTAAAGGTAAATTTAAAATACTGGGGCAAGTAGGCTTAGGACTAATAGTTGGATTAACTGTTTATTTTAGCAATGATATAGTTATTAGAGAAAATCCAAGATTTGTTAATACTCTTACGCCTGAATTAATTGAAAAAGAAACACAAAAAAATATAAAATCAACAAAAACCACAATCCCTTTTTTTAAAGATAATGAGTTTGACTATGCATATCTTGTTAGTTTTTTGGGAAAATATGCACAACCCGTTGCATGGGGTGTTTTTATATTATTAATAATTTTTATAATTACAGCAGTATCCAATGGTGCAAATATGACAGATGGACTTGATGGTTTGGCAACAGGTACTTCTGCAATAATTGGTAGCACATTAGGAGTATTTGCCTACCTTTCAGGAAATTTAAAATATGCTGATTATCTGAATATTATGTATATTCCTTTTTCGAGTGAATTAGTTATTTTTGCAAGTGCTTTTATAGGAGCAACAGTTGGTTTTTTGTGGTATAATTCGTTTCCAGCACAAGTTTTTATGGGCGATACAGGTAGTTTAACATTAGGTGGAATTATTGCAGTTTTTGCAATTTTGGTTAGAAAAGAATTATTAATACCAATTTTTTGTGGAATTTTCTTAGTCGAAAGTCTATCAGTAATATTACAAGTAGGTTTTTTCAAATATACAAAAAAGAGATTTGGTACAGGAAAGCGAATATTTTTAATGGCTCCATTGCATCATCACTATCAGAAAAAAGGATTTCCTGAGCCTAAAATAGTAACAAGATTTTTAATTGTTGGTGTTTTATTAGCAATTGTTTCAATAGTAACACTAAAAATACGATAAAAAAAAGTGGTTCTTCAAGTTTATTTACGCACAAATTTATTTTTGCTTTTTAATTAATTGATAATCAATAATAGTAAAATTTTTCATGCGTAAGCAACATTAAAAGGCTCGAAGAGCCAAAAAAGCGAAAGCATCAATAAATAGGTCTAAGACCTCAATAACAGTAAACTATTTATGCGTAAGCAAAAAAAAAAGGCTCGAAGAGCCAAAATTGCAATACTTGGAGCAGGCGAAAGTGGGGTAGGAGCAGCAGTTTTGGCAAAAAAAAATCTTGATAATGTTTTTGTTTCAGATATTGGAGAAATTAAATCTAAATATAAAAATATTTTAAATAAGTATAAAATTGAATGGGAGGAAAACAAGCACAATGAAGAAAAAATTTTAAGTGTTGATTTGATTATTAAAAGTCCAGGAATTCCTGATACTTCAAAAATGATTAGATTAGCTATTGAAAAGAAAATAAAAATTATTTCTGAAATTGAGTTTGCATATAAATATACAAATGCAAAAACAATATGTATAACCGGGAGTAATGGCAAAACAACCACAGCACTTTTGATATATCATATTTTAAAAAATGTAGGATTAAAAGTTGGTTTGGCTGGTAATATCGGGCATAGTTTTGCAATGCAAGTTGCTAATAATAATTTCGACTATTATGTTATAGAACTAAGTAGTTTTCAGCTCGATAATATGTATGACTTTAGGGCTGATATAGCACTTTTATTAAACATAAGTCCAGACCATTTAGATAGATACGATAATGATTTTAATAAATATATTGAATCGAAATTCAGAATTATACAAAATCAAACTAAAAATGATTTTTTTATTTATAATCCAGATGATAAAAATATCAAAAATTGGATAAAAAATAAGAAAATTAATTCAACAAAATTACAAGTGTCTTTAGAAAATAAATTAGTAAAAGGTGCTTTTTTAGAAGATAATAAGGTAGTTATAAATATTGAAAATAAAAAATTTAATATGTTTACAGACAGCTTAACAATAAAAGGAAAACACAATACAAGTAATTCTATGTTTGCAGCATTATCGGCAAAACTTGTAAATATTAGAAACGAAAGTATTCGTGAATCTTTATCCGACTTTAAGGGTGTAGAGCATAGATTAGAGGAATTTATAAGTGTAAGAGGAATTGATTTTATAAATGACTCAAAAGCAACAAATATAAATTCGACATGGTATGCTCTTGAAAGCATGGAAGATAATGTGGTTTTAATTTTGGGCGGTGTTGATAAAGGTAATGATTACAGTATTTTATACGATTTAGTTAAAAGCAAAGTCAAAGTAATTGTATGTTTAAGCAAAGATTGTTTAAAAATCAAAAAAGCATTTGGCAAGATTGTTCCTATTTATAAGGTAAGTTCAATGGACGAAGCTGTAAAAACATCATACAATTTTGCAAAAGATGGTGATACTGTTTTACTTTCTCCCGCTTGTGCAAGTTTCGATTTTTTTGAAAACTACGAAGATAGAGGAAACCAATTTAAAAGTGCTGTACTTAATCTGTAAAAAAATCTATACTTTAAATGGTTCAATGGTTCAATGGTTCAATGCGTTGATTAATAATTGATAATAGTTTAATAAAGTTATAACTGTTTAAAGTAAACAAAAATTTTGCTTAATAAACAAAGTTGCACAGTATAATATGTAAGTGCCTAACAAAAGTTTTTAACATTTATATTTTGATAAATTGCATATTATTTGAGTATTAACAAAATGCGTAAGCAACATTAAATAGATCGAAGACCTTAAAAAAGGCTTGAAGAGCCAAAATATGAAAGAAATTTTAAATAAATATTTTAAAGGCGATGGAGTAATATGGGGTATATTATTTATACTCTTTATATTCTCATTGTTGGCAGTATATAGTTCAACAGGAACATTGGCATATAAATATCAAGGAGGAAATACCTCTTTTTATCTTTTTAGACATGTGAAATTTCTAATATTAGGTTTTTTGGTAACTTATATAACCCACAAAATTCCATACAGATATTTTTCTCTTCTGTCTCAATTATTGTTTATTGTATCAATACTATTATTGATATTTACCTTATTTATGGGGGTTACTAAGAACGAAGCTACCAGATGGTTAACACTACCTGGAATAGGTATAAATTTTCAAACCTCAGATTTTGCAAAACTTGCTTTATTGATGTTTGTTGCACGCTTATTATCAAAAAGCCAAGACAGCGAAGAGGAATTAAAAAATGTATTTAAACCTATCATTATTTCAATAATTGTAATATGTGGTTTAATTTTGCCAGCAAACTTTTCAACTGCTGCATTGTTGTTTGTAACAGCATGGTTCTTGATGTTTATTGGTCGTATTCAAGCAAAATATTTGTTTGGCTCAATTGCAATTGTGGTAGTTTTTTTCTTCTTTTTCTTATCTATTGCTATAAACATGCCAAGTAAAGGAAGAATTGGTACTTGGAAAAAACGTATCGAAAACTTTATTAATGAGGATAGTAGAACAAACTATCAGGCAGAGCAAGCAAAAATTGCAATTGTAACAGGAGGAATATTTGGCAAAGGACCAGGAAATAGCACACAAAGAAATTTTTTACCACATCCATATTCCGATTTTATATATGCAATAATAATAGAAGAGTATGGTTTAATTGGTGGTATATTTATTTTAATATTATATTTAATTTTATTGTATAGAACAGGAGTTATTGTTAAAAAATCATTAAGAACATTCTCTGCATTTTTATCAATTGGATTAACTATTAGTCTTGTTTTTCAGGCTTTAATAAATATGGCAGTTGCTGTAAACCTAATACCTGTAACCGGACAACCACTACCTTTTGTGAGTATGGGAGGAACATCAATATTATTTACAAGTGTAGCATTTGGTATTATTTTGAGTGTAAGTCAAGGTATCGAAAAAGATAAAATAAAAATGGAAACTGAAACAGAAATTGAAACAAAAAATGCTTAGTGGTAGTCTTACAAAAGTTTTTCGACATTTATTTTTTGTTAAATTGCATACTATTAGAATATTAATAGAATGCGTAAACAACATTAAATAGGCGAAGACATTAATTATATACCTTAAGGAAGCAATTAAGTTGGTCAAAAACCTTTAATTAATAATAAATGAGCAAAAAAATAATCATAAGCGGAGGAGGAACAGGAGGACATATTTTCCCTGCAATCTCAATTGCCAATGCATTAAAAAAAATAGATTCTTCTATTGAAATTCTTTTTGTTGGTGCTATTGGTCGAATTGAGATGGATAAAGTTCCAAAAGCAGGTTATAAAATTATTGGTTTATCTATTGAAGGTTTTGAAAGAAAGTTGTCTCTAAAAAATGTAATTGTAATTTTTAAATTTATAAAAAGCTTTTTCAAATCATTAAAAATTATTAAATCATATAAGCCAGATGCTGTTGTTGGAGTTGGAGGATATGCAAGTTCTGCAATTTTATATGCTGCTAATTTTAAAAAAATACCAACATTAATTCAAGAACAAAACTCATATGCTGGTCTAACTAATAAGTTATTAGCACAAAAAGTTCACAAAATTTGTGTAGCATATGATGGAATGGAAAAGTTTTTTTCGGAAGATAAAATAATTTTAACAGGAAATCCGGTTAGAAGCGATATTTTAAATAAAATTGATAAAAGCGAAGCACTAAAGTATTTCGGGTTTACAAATTCACATAAAACAATTTTAGTAATAGGTGGTAGTTTAGGGGCAAGGACAATAAATCAAAGTGTCTTAAAAAAAATTAATAAAATCAAAGAATCTAATATAAATTTAATTTGGCAAGTTGGAAAATATTATTATAATGATATAAGTGAAAAATTAAAAAATACTAATTTAGATAATATTCTTGTAAAAGACTTTGTAATAAGAATGGATTATGCATTTGCATCAGCCGATTTAGTTATTTCAAGAGCTGGAGCTGGAACAATTTCAGAATTGTGTTTGGTAAAGAAGGCAGTAATACTGGTTCCTTCGCCAAATGTTGCAGAAGACCATCAAACTAAAAATGCAATGAATCTTGTGAAAAACAATGCTGCTATACTAGTAAATGACTCTGAAGCCAAAGAGCTATTAGTAGATAAAGCCTTAGAATTGATAAACAATGAAGATAAAATAAAAGAATTATCTGAAAATATAGCATCAATGGCATTTCATAATTCAGCAGATATTATTGCTAAGGAAGTACTAAGTTTATGAATTTTACTTTACTTATGCATAAATAAATTTAACAATATATGGCAACACCAACAGAAATATTAAATAAAATAGACAAAGCTTTGTCTATACAAAAATTGCCTAAGGTGTTACAAATTATAAGAGATAACACATTAAAAGATAAAAGAAGACAGGTAAAAGGAATTATTGATATTATTGGAATAAAAAAATACAAACTTGTTTTTGTCGGTATAATAGGTACAGGAAAAACAACTGCAATTTCTCATATTTTTAATTTAATTGATACTGAAAAAACTGCAAAAACAATAGGAAAAGGAGATAAGAAAAAAAAAATAATAGTAAATACAACAAAAGAGCTAATGATTGTTGGCTCTGGTAGAACAACAATTGCAGAAGTTGTTATTAAAGCAACTGAAGAAAAATACTCTTTTTTTAAAATTGATTTTATTTCAAATAAAGTATTAGAAGAACTAATTGACAGCTTTTGTGAACAGATTGTTAGCAATAATGATAGTAAAAAATCAGGTATTTTAATGTCAATTGAAGTCGAACGAGCTTTTCGAAATATTTTAGATTTAAAATTGAAAAAAGGTGGTTTAAAACCAGAATTACAAATTTTAAAAAACGTAAAAAATGACAAAGAAGAGTTTAAGAAAATAATTAAGAAACGTTCAGAAAAAATAACAAAAAAAGAGTTTCTGGTAATTCCTTACAAATCGGAACAAAAATTATTAAATAATATTGAAAGTGTTAAACTTGAAAAAGAATGGGTTAGAAAAACGTTAACAAAAATAAATGTTGCGAACTTAGAAAATTTTTCTATTCCAAAACAAATAGAATTAAATCTTAGTGCTAATATACTTGGAGAAAACAATCATTTAAATAATTTTAATTCTATAATTGACACACAAGGTCTTGATGAAGTAAGAGCTAAAAAAAATATTGACAATTATTTAGAAGAAGAAGACAGTATTTGTATATTTACCACAAGATACGATGTTGCCCCTGATAAAAATGTCACATTTTTAATGGAGAAACATCTTGAATATGATTATAAAAATACTCATAATCGATTTATTACCTTAATGTTACCAAGAAATGATGAGCCTGAAAAAATGATTGGATACGATGGTAAAGATTTTGATGACTGGGACTATGGTATTGAATATAAAAAAGATGTTATCAAAAATCAATTTACAGAATTTGGTATAAAATTTAATAATAATAATATTTTGCATTTTGATGCTTTTAGATATTATGATAAAAATTTAATGCCTGAAAAAGAATATGTTGAGTACATACAAGAAGACAGGGATACTATAATAACACAAATTGAAAATATAATTACGTACAGGCAAAGCATGCACGATTTATGTGCTAAATTAGACAAAAGTGTAGATATAATAATTAATGGAAAATATGGAAATGATATTTTAGAAAAAATAAAAGAACTAATTGTTAATATAAAAGCATATCAAAAATTAATAATTGATATTGATTTTGCACAGGAATTTGCTAATCAATTTGATACAAATTATTTGCATTGGGAAACAAAAGACGCAATAAATAAAAGACATGGAATATGGGAGTTGAAAGATATTGATTTAATATATGATAGTAAAGAATTAATAAAAGAAATTTTACAAAAAAAGACAATTGATTATAAAAGTAGGATTACCGAAATTATTATAGATTTTGGTAATGATAATTCAAATATAGTTTATAAATTAATTGCAGACCATTTAAAGATAGATTTTCTTATAAGCTATAATAATTTTAAGGAACAAATAGGAACTAAATTATATAATAGACTTTACCAAAAAGAATTTAATTATCACAGTAATTTTTGGGAGAAAGTAATAGAAGAAAGCAGTAAAGGGAGTGGCTATGAATATCGAATGTTGCAAGAATACAAAGAAGAATTGTCAGGTATTAAATTTTTCTTAAAAAAAGAAATCGAACTTGCATGGGAGCATATTGTAATTGAAAATATTATAAATTATCTTGGTAAATCGGAGATAAAAAAAATAATTTCTAATGAAACAATTATACCAAAATTAGATAATATTAAAATCGAAAACTATTTTAGTATAGACAACGAAGGAGTATCTATTTCTAATCTTGGAGATAAAAATGAAATATATTTTGTTGGAGAAAACGGTAGCGGAAAAACTATTCTTTTGCAAGCAATGGCAAGAGCATTAAAAGGAAAACAAAAAATTGGTGCTGTAAATGATATAATAAATGAAAATTTTAGAAATGACCCTCTTTTTGAAGCAGGCGACAACATTAGTGAAAATAAATATTCAAATAAAAGCGACACACCACGAACTTATAAATATTTGTATGCTTATGGAATAAATAGATTAGTTTTGGATAAAAAAGAAAATAATAATAATATTGAAAATAGTGAAGTTTATACAACTTTATTTAATAACAAATTTAGTCTAATTTATCCTGTTGCATGGTTAAAAGACCTAAAACTTGAATTAGATGAGAATAATGATAAATTTATTACATTAGAAACAGTTAGTAATTTATTAAGTAGTTTTTTAGAAAAAGAAGTAAGAGTTTTATTTAAAGGAAGCAAAGTGTTTTTTGAAGAAAAGGGAACATTATTATTATTTGAACAATTATCAGACGGATATAAAAGTTCAATAACATGGATTTCTGATTTATTAGCAAGGTTATCATTTCAACAACCACATGTTAGGAAACTTGCAGATTACAAAGGCATTGTTATGGTTGATGAAATTGGAATTTATTTACATCCGAAATTAAAATTTTCGTTGATTAAAAAATTAAGAACTAAATTTGAAAATATACAATGGATTTTTACAACACATAGTCCAATCACATTACTGGGTGCATCAGAAGATGCAGTAGTTTTCAAAATATACAAAATTGACAAAGAAAATGAAAAAGGAATAACACAAATTTCAAAACCTATAAATATTTCAGGATATACTGCAAATAGTTTGATAACTTCAACTATTTGGAATATTCCAGACTTTGTTACAGCAGGAACAGAATTAGAACTTGTATCAAATGTAGATAATATTTACAAAAATATTCATAAACTTGTATCAGAGAAACAACGAAACGACCCATCTTTTGGCGAACAAGATTTAGTTTCAATGATAAAAAACAAATTAAATGAAAATAATTCTACATTAAAATGATACATATTTCTAAACCAAATATAGTTCCTGAAGTTTTAAATAATGATACAACAAAAAGAAATTTCAAGAAAAATGTAGATGCTGAAAAATTTGTAGGCTCAGATAGATATACAAAGATAAGAGAAGAATTATCAGATTTATATAATAATAAATGTGCATATTGTGAGAAAGATTGCGACTCAACACATATAGAACATTACAGACCCAAAAGCATATACTATTGGTTAGCATATTCTTGGGATAATTTACTATTGTCATGTCATGAATGTAATACTAAAAAAAGTGATAAATTTGAAATAAACAATGCAGAAAGAGCAAAGTATCAGGAAGAACAATTATCGGATTTACACAGTAAAATATCGGATTATGATAATTTTGAAAATCAAAAATTAATTAATCCAGAACAATTTATGGATGAAAAATTAAGAAACCATTTTACTTTTGATGGAAATGCTTCTATCATATTCAAAACACCTGAGATGGAACATACTATTGAAGTTTGTGATTTAAACAGAGATTTTTTAATAAAAAAACGCTATGCAATTTTAAATGATTTTTTTTATTATCTCAATTTGAGTTCAAATAAAACAAAACAAACAGAATTATTTGTTAAAAAATTGCAAAATTCAATTAATGAAAATGAAGAATATATTGCTTGGAAATATTTTTTACTTAATATTGTGAAATTATTTTGATTTAATAGTTATTAAGTAAGTAGTCTTACAAAAGTTTTTCGACATTTGTTTTCTTGCAATTAACTGTATAGCAGTAGTTTATAAAAATGCATAAGCCACATTAATTAGGTCGAAGACCTTAGTTTAACAAAAGTTTTATGACACATTTGTCAAGGTATAAGCAGAATCTGTAAGTAACATTAAATAGGTCGGAGACCATATATGAAAAAAATAGCACTTTGTGCTCAATTTAAAATTAAATTATATTAACCAATGAAAAACAAATACATAAGCAAATCAAAAATAATTGTATATTCCATTGTATTACTGATGTCGATAAGTTCATGCAACAAGGTTAAAGAACGTAAACTTAAAAACAAAATAAATGATAAATCTGTTGAGCTTATTCAAATAATTATACAAACATACGATAAAGTAAGTATTCAGTCATATGTGAATCAAAACCAAAAAGAGGAAATAGGAATACTACTGAGTAGTTTGTCCGATACACTAATATCTCCGGATTTTTCAAAAGCAAATTTTGCCAATAACGAAAAAAGAAAAGAAATATTTAAAGCTCTAAAAAAACTATATATTAAATATGATTTGTTGTACGATAAAAATTATAATGTAAAAGGAGCTAAGATAAAAGAAAATGTTGAATTAGCTTGTAAAGCATTAGATGGCGTAGAACTTAGTAAAGAAGATGAGAAAACTAAATCGGATATATTATTAACAGTAAAATCAACAAAATATGATGCCAATTTAGTATTATATAATTTAACCGAAATATATGTTGGTATTTTAGAAAGAGATATAAAAAACTGGAAGTTATTTATTGAAGAAATGTATAAAACTTATGAAAAAGGTATCAAAGAAATACCTTCATCAGTTTTTGATAAAGAAAAAGTAAACCAATTAGTTAATAAGCCATATAAAGACGAAGATATTATAATAAACTTTTATAAGCTTAAACTAAGAGATGATGCAAATAAAAAGAAAAAACGTTTTATTGAAATGTTAAGTAAAACATATTTAGCATTTGAAACATTAAATAGATTGAATGCTGAGGATACCAAAAAAAACAAATCAGTTTTTAAAACAAAAAAATTATATGAAAATATGGTTGAAAATGTTGATACATTAAAAAATTGGTAAGGTCTTCGACCTCTTTAATGTTGCTTTCGCTTGATATATAATTAACTGTATTTAAAAAAGTAAATTTTACAAGAAAAATGAATATTAGTTTTATAAATAGAGTATATTTGATTGGAATTGGTGGGATAGGCATGAGTGCTTTGGCTAGATATTTTAATGCAATTGGTAAAAATGTAGCTGGATACGACAAAACATCATCAAATTTAACAAATAAATTAATTGATGAAGGAATTGATATTCATTTTTCTGATAACATTGAGTCTATACCATACAAGTATAAAGATACAAATAAAATTGATTCAATATTAATTGTTTATACACCAGCAATACCCATTAATAATATAGAGTATAATTATTTTAAGGATAATAAATTTAATATTTACAAACGCTCCGAAGTTTTGGGCGAAATTTCAAAAAATAATATTTGTATTGCGGTTGCTGGAACACACGGAAAAACAACTGTTTCAACGCTTACGGCACATCTTTTGAAACAATCCGATGTAGATTGTAGTGCATTTTTGGGTGGTATTTCCAATAATTATAAATCAAACTTAATATTATCTGAAAATATTCAAAACAAGAAAAAGAAAACAAATAATGATTATCTTGTAGTAGAAGCTGATGAGTTCGATAGGTCATTTCTTAAACTATATCCGGATATTGCTTTAATAACAGCAATTGATGCAGACCATTTGGATATTTACAAAAACAAAGAAAATCTTATTGATTCGTTTAAAAATTTTATAAATAAAATTAACTCAAAAGGCAAATTAGTTGTAAAAAAAGGCTTAGAAGGGTATGTTGATAATAATCCAAAATACCAATATACATATTCATTAGATGAGCCAGAAGCAGATTTTTATGCAAAAAAAATAGAAATTAAAAATGGATTATACCATTTAGATATTGTATGTATGGATATTACAATTAAAAATGTCATTGTAGGAATAGCTGGAAAAATTAATGCCGAAAATGCAATTGCCGCAACTGCATTAGCGTATTTGGTAGGAGTTGAGCCTCAATCCATACGAAAATCAACAAAGTCATTTAATGGAATTAAACGTCGATTCGATTTTCAAATAAATAATGACAGTTTAGTTTATATTGACGACTATGCACATCATCCTGAAGAGATAAAAGCTTTTTTAAAATCAGTAAAAGAGCTATTTAAAGATAAAAAAATAACTGGTATTTTTCAACCACATCTATTTACGAGAACCAGAGATTTTGCAGATGAGTTTGCAAAAAGTTTGGATTTATTAGATGAAGTAATTCTACTGGATATATATCCAGCAAGAGAAAAGCCAATTGAAAATATTAGTTCAAAAACAATATTTGATAAGATAGAAAATAAACACAAAACACTTTGCAAAAAGGAGAATCTAATTGAATTACTTAAAAATAAAAATATTGAAGTACTTGTAACCCTAGGTGCAGGTGATATTGATAGATTGGTTTTACCAATAAAAAATGAACTAAGGTCTTCGACCAATTTATAGTTGCTTATGCGTTAGTGCAAAGGTAATTTAATCAATAAGTTATGAATGGATAGGTATCGAAAAACATTTGTAACAGTACTTTCAAAAAATGATTATAAATAATGCTTAAATTTAAAAACATATTATTGTGGACTATAGCTTGCTTATTAATCTTTGTAACACTAGGTTTTGCAGTATCAAGTCATAATAAAAAAAAGTGTATAAAAATTGATATAAACTTTAAAGACTCATTAAATAGGAATTTTATTGGAAAAGGTGATATAATTGAATTAATAAAAGGTGATAGGGAAATATTAGGACAAAAATTTGATAAAATTAATATATCAGAAATAGAAAAAAAAATATTCAATCATCCAGTAGTAAAAAAAGTTGAAGTTTTCAAAACTATTGATGGAGTGCTAAAAATTGAACTATTTCAAAGAAATCCTATTGTTAGAGTTGTAAACGTGAAAAATGAAAGTTTTTATATTGATGAAGAAGGCGAAATAATGCCATTATCAGATAAATACAATGCACGAGTTCTTGTTGCAAATGGATGGGTTTACTCAAAAATAAATACAAACGAGGCAATTAATATATTAAATTTGACAAAAAAACATAACAAGGATAAAGAATTACTTATAAAATTGTACTATCTTGCAAAGTTTATTTACACTGATAAGTTTTGGAAAGCACAAATAGAACAAATATATGTGAATAATGGGAAAGAATTTGAACTGATACCGCGTGTAGGAGCACATATAATTTTCTTTGGAGGAATAGATAATTTAGAAAAAAAATTTAGAAAATTAAGAATCTTTTACAAGAAAGGCTTAAGTAAAAAAAATTGGAATAGATACAAATTTATTAACTTGAAGTTTGATAATCAAGTTGTTTGTACAAAAAGATGAAAATAAAGATATTAAAAACTCAGAAAACTAACATGATATGAGCCAAAATAATGATTATATAGCAGCAATAGATATTGGAACAACAAAAATTGTAGCAATTGTAGGGCAGAAAGAACAGAACTCTAAAATAAATATTCTGGGTATTGGACAAACAGAGTCTAAAGGAGTAAAAAGAGGAGTTGTGCTTAATATTGAAGAAACATCAAATGCAATACAAGAAGCTGTAGAGCAAGCACAAATAACTTCAGGTAAAACATTTAAAGAAGTATATGTAGGTATTGCAGGACAGCATATAAAAAGTGTAAAAAATAGACATTCAAAGTATATTCAAGGACACGAAAACGAAATTACTCAAGATGATATTGATGAATTGATTGAAGATATGCACAAAATTGCACTTGAAGCTGGTGAAGAAATTATACACGTAATACCTCAAAACTATATTGTAGATAATGAAACTGGTGTTAAAAACCCTGTTGGTATGTCTGGTAAAAAATTAGAAGCAAATTTTCATATAGTTATAGGTCAGGTAGCATCTGCTCGAAATATTAAAAAATGTATAACAAGAGCAGGCATGGAAGTACGTAAACTTATACTTGAACCATTAGCATCTTCTGATGCAATATTGACCGAAGATGAAAAAGAAGCAGGTGTTGCACTTGTTGATATTGGAGGAGGTTCAACTGATATGGCTGTTTATTATGATGGGATAATAAGACACACAGCTGTTATTCCTTTTGGAGGAAATGTTGTAACCAAAGATATTAAAGAAGGATTCTCAATTTTACAAAGACATGCCGAGAAACTAAAAGTAGAGTATGGACAATCATTAGCCGATTTAGCCTCAGAAAACAAGGTTGTTACAATACCTGGAATTAGTGGAAGAGAACCTAAAGAAATTTCATTTAAAAGCCTTGCTCATATTATTCAGGCAAGAATGGAAGAGATAATCGAAGCTGTAGAATTTGAAATCGAAAACTCTGGATATAGAAATAAACTTGGTGCAGGAATTGCACTAACTGGAGGAGGTGCATTATTGAAACATTTGTCGCAATTGATAAATTATAAAACAGGACTTGATGTACGAATAGGCTATCCTAATGTATTATTTAACAATAAGATAAATACTAAAGCTAAACACCCAATGTATTCAACAAGTGTTGGTTTAATTTTAAAAGGATATGATTTGCAAAAAAAGCATAAGAATGATGAACCATACGATATAATAAATGAAGAGATTGAAGGTAAAACAAAAAATAAAGATAGTTTAATTTCTGTTTTAAGAGACACTATAAGCAATATTTTTGAAGATAAAGATTCTAAAATGTAATGAAAAATGTTTGGCGCTTCGAGCCTTTTTACATTGCTTAAGCATAAATATTTAAAGTAATTAATAATTAGTGTCCATCCGTAAAGTCAATAAAATCGCAAAGCGATGATCTATTGCTAACCCACGATGGTAATCGTGGGCTTATAAAAATATGAGCAAAAATAGCTTATTTAAGTTTTTTATTAGTTCCT
>JAOZVK010000069.1 GCA_029938185.1 Bacteroidales bacterium
CTATGATTAAAACTACTTGAAAAACAAGACTGTCCAACTTCTGACGGGTAGCCATTTAATACTGTAAACGGTTAGTATTTTAACTTTTTGTTTTATACAATCGACTAACAATTAATTCATAATTCATAATTTACCCGTTTAGGGTATATAAGTACTGTTATAAAAGTTTTTCGACATTTACTTATTCATAATTCTCTGATTAAGTTGTTTTTATGCTAATGCGTAAACAACTATAAATAGGTCGAAAACCTTAACTTTGTTTTTCAATAAAATGTAATAAACAATGGAAATAAAAATAAAAAATTTAGGTGTAATTGATTATGCAAAAATAAATTTGGATAAAAATTTTTCTCTTTTTACTGGAAAAAATAATACAGGAAAATCTTATCTGAATTATTTGTTGTATGGTTTATATAAAATTGACGAAAATGAATTTATTAGTCAAATTAATTCTATAATTTCGAAAAAGAGTGATTTAGAAATTGATAATAACAGTAAAATTATTACATTATCATTTAATATTTACGAATTTTTAGAAAAACAAATTCAACAAGTATTTGACATATATAGTTCAATTTTGCAACAAAATATACCAAATTTATTTGCAACTAATACTATAAAACCAAAAATAGAACTAATTTCATCTGATTTAGACAAACACTTTTTGTTTGAATTGAAAAAAAAAGAAATAAATAATGCTGATACTTTTTATTACACTTACGAAGATTTAGATGAACGTTCAGGTAGTTTTTCGTTAACAAAAGGGATATTATCGTTTAAAACCAATAAATTAGCAAACAATTTTCTTGATAATACCAAATGGATAAACAATTTTCTCAAAGTTGCAACAAAAGCATTAATTCAAAATTCAATTTTTGAAATATTACGATTTATGAAAAGAATTGTAACTTTTCCAAATAATCATCCAGCAAATTCAAATGTGTATTTCTTTTCTGCCGAACGTTCTGCGATAAATCTTTTTTATGAAGACATAATTCAATCAAAAGCAAAAAAAGGGGATAATTTAAGCCAAATAATGACTTTTGAAGAATTTACAAAATATAAGCAAACAGGAGATGTTTCGTTTAATTACCCTTTGCCAATAAATGATTATTTATATTACATAGATTATCTTGGCAAATTAAATAAACGAAAAAGTGAATTAACTTCGCTTTCCGCAGATTTGGAAAAATTAATAGGTGGAAAAATTAAATTAGGAGAATACAATGAACTTAAATTTATTCCAAACAATCAAAAATTAAATCTTAATTTGCATACTGCTTCTTCCACTGTAAAATCATTTGCAGGATTAGTCTTTTATTTTACTCATCTCGCAAAAAAAGGAGATACAATTTTTATTGATGAGCCTGAATTAAACTTACACCCTGACAATCAAAGATTAATTGCCAGAATTTTAGCAAAAGCTTTCAATAGTGGAATAAAATTATTTGTGAGTACGCATAGCGATTATATAATTAGAGAATTGAATAATCTCATAATGTTAAATCAAAATACAGCAAAAGCAAAAAAAATCCAAAAAAAATATGGATATTTAACAGACGAATTGATTGATTATAATAGTATTAATGTACACTTATGCAACAATAATGAAGTAAAATCAATTCCTATAGATGAAACTGGGTTTGAAATTGAAACAATTGATACCGAAATAAATTTACTGAATAAAGTGTCACAAGATATTTTCTTTTCTTTATACGATTAATATGGATATTTTACAACAAATCAGCAATATTATTACAAACAATTTCGGAGAGTTTTGTGGAGGAGCAGTATTTCTAAAAGAAACTGATTTAGGAAGTACGACAAAAGATATTAAAATAAAAAAGAAAGGTCGGTTATTTCAAGCAAAATTTGACAAACAAAAACAAAATTCAATAGAAATATTTCCTTATTTTACTAACAAAAAAGGATTAAGAAAAGTTAGCGATTATATTTTGTTCTATTTAACAAATAATAAGTTATACATTTTTATATGTGAGCTAAAATCAAAAAATACAACAGGCTCTAAATATCAAATTGAAGCTGGTTTTGTGTTAGCACAGTTTTTAATAAATACAGCTATTAGAATGCAAGATTTTCCTAAAATAGAAATAGAATATAGAGCTTTACTTTTTTCGCATAAAGGAATAGTTAAAGGAACAGCTAAAGTAAAAAAAATCAAATATGATATATATTCATCTTCTAATCTAAAATGGATACATTTGAAAGACGGTGAAGATTACAATTTAGATTTATTATGTGAATAATCAAGTTGCTATCAACACATTCACATTAATTTATATATAATCTTCAACCTATTAATGTTACTTTCACTTTTATTGTAAGTAGTCTTACAAAAATTTTTCGCCATTTGTTTTTGTACAATTGGCTACATGATAGCAATTTATAAAAATGCGTAAGCCACATTAAATAGGTCGAAGACCTTACCATTGAAAGTATAAAAGTAAAGCAAAAATGGAAAAACATTTAATAAAAATATTCGAAACCAACTATGTTACTATTTACAAGGGTATTGTAGAAGGCTTTGCAAACGAAATTATTCTTAAAATTCTCACCACTGATTATCCTTTAGAAACAGAACTTTTAAAATTCAAAAATGAATATGAATATACTAATGATTTGAATATTAAGGGGGTTCGAAGTGCATTAAAACTTGGTGAAATTGACAATAAACCTGCATTGTTTTTAGAATATATTAATGGAATTACTTTCAAAAAAATTGTTTTACAAAAGAACTATGATATTTATAAACTATTAGAAATTGCAGTTAAAACAGCACAAATACTTGGCGAAATTCATACAAATCATATAATACATAATGACATAAATTCGCAAAATATATTACTCAAAAACAATAAATATGTATATATTATAGATTTTGGAATTTCGACAAAATACAATCTCAAAGCTCAAAGTTTTAGTAATAAAACACATTTTGAAGGTACACTAAAATATATGTCGCCCGAACAAACTGGAAGAGTAAACAGAACGGTAGATTATAGAACCGATTTATATTCGTTTGGAGTAGTTTTATACGAATTGTTTACAGGCAAATTACCTTTTGAACAAAGCGATGCTATGGAATTAATTCATGCTCATATTGCTAAGATGCCTGTTTTGCCGCATAAAATAAATCCAGAAATTCCCGAAATATTATCAAAGATTATATTGAAATTACTTGCCAAAAATGCAGAAGACCGTTATCAATCTGCTTTTGGTTTAAAATACGACCTTGCTCAATTACTAAATTCGCAAGATTTTACAAATGATTTTCAACTTGGTGAAAAAGATTTTTCAGGACAAATCATAATTTCCGAAAAACTATATGGACGCAAAGCAGAAATTGATAAATTAAATATTGCTTTTGATAATATTTTGCAAGGCAGTGTTGAGTTAGTTCTCGTTTCTGGTGTGTCTGGAGTAGGTAAGTCATTATTAATAAATGAAATTCAAAAACCGGTCGCCAACAAAAATGGATTATTCATTACAGGCGCTTTTGATATTTCGCATCAGCACACACCATATTATGCAATAAAACAATTGTTTAAAGATTTTGTGGAATATATCCTTTCCGAAAATAACGAAAATCTACAATATTGGGAAAAACTAATAAAAAAAGCATTAAGCGATGTTGGTAAAGTTATTACTGATATTATTCCAGAACTTGAATTGATTATAGGTAAACAAGATGATATTGAGAAGCTACCAAGTCAAGAAGCCAAAAACAGGTTTAATTATGTATGGTCGAATTTTATTACAGCAATTTGTAAACAAAATCACCCTGTTGTTATGTTTTTCGATAATATGCAATTTGCCGATACTGCTTCATTAGATTTGTTACACAATATTTTATCAAACTACGAAACTAACTACCTGCTTGTTATTGCTGCCTACAAACAAACTGATTATCTTGATAATGATGGATTCTCCAATTTTCTGAAAGCTGTTGAAAATACTGATATTAGTATAGATAGTTTATCAGTAGAAAATTTGAAAAAAGATGATATTAATCTACTATTAAAAGATACTTTAAAATTAGAAACAGAAACGAAATATGTAGAATTATCTGATTTGATTTTTAATAAAACAAAAGGAAATCCATTTTTTATTTCACAATTTTTGAAATTATTATATAGCAAAAATATTATTACATTTGATAGTATAAAAGGCTATTGGAATTATGATATAAAAAAAATCAATAATGAATCGCATACAGATAATGTTATTGATTTGTTGATATATAAAATACGTAGACTAGCTATTAAAACTCAATATATACTAAATATTGCTGCTTGTATTGGAAATAATTTTAACATTTTATTTTTATCAAAAATTTGTAAAAAAAATGAACAAGAAACACTAAAATTACTAAGAATTGCACTTGATTTGGAATTAATTAGCCCAAGTATAAACAACGAATATGTTTTTAATCACAGCAGAATACAGCAAGCTGTTGAACTTGCTATCGGTAAAAATGAAAAAAAAGGTATTCATTACAGCATTGGCAAACAGATGCTAAATAATATGAAAGCTAATTCAGATTCTGCATATATTTTTAATACAGTTAATCAGTTAAATTATGGTATTGAAATTGAAAACGATATAAATAAAATAAAATCAATATCGGAACTTAATTTTACTGCATCTCAAAATGCTAAAAACGAAACCGCTTATAAAACTGCTTATGAATACATTACAATAGCTGTAAAACTTTTACCTGATAATATATGTAAATCCGATTACAAAAAAACTATCAAGATATATAGCGAATATGCTGAACTTGCATATCTTTCTGGAGAGTTTGAAGAATCACTAAAATGTATAAAAATAATTGTAAATAATTCAAGAACTTTATTAGACAGCTTAGATGCACATTATACTCTTTTACAAATATACAAATCGCAAGGAAAATATGATAAATTAGAACAAGACGGTTTTGAATTAATAAACAAATTAGGATTAAAAATTCCTTTACTCCCGACAAAGCAACAAGTAGAAATTTTACAAAAAGAAGTTGATGAAAAAATGCAGATGTTTATTTCCGGTAAATTACATCAATTAAATATTGAACGAAATCAAGAAATAAATGCAGCATTCTCAATTTTTGAAATAGTAGGTCCTGCTCTAATGTCGTCAAATCAAGCATTATTCAATTATACAATTTTATATGATATAAAACATTTTTTACGATATAAGAACAGAGAACTAACTCCTACATTAGGTGTGTATGGTAATCAATTAGTAGAAAAAGGGCTATATGATGAAGCTTATAAATATTCAAAAAAAATTACAGAACTATTAGATTCGATGAAATCAGATTTTTACAAACCTAGGATAATATATGGTTTTATAGTTTTTGTGTATTCATGGAAAAAAAATATTCGTAAACTTGCCGAAAGTTTATATAATTGCTACATAAATAGTTTGAAGGTAGGCGATATTGAATTTGCAAGCTATACTTTTCAAACCTATGCAACTTATAACTATTTTGGAGGAAAATCGCTTAATAAACTCAGTACTGAATTTGTAGACACAATTAAAATTCTATATAAATACAAAAAAGAGCATTCAATTCTTCAACTAAAAGCATATCAACAGTCAGTTGAAAATCTTACAAGCAATTTTAATAAACCTGAAATTTTAATAGGAACTCATTTTGACGAAATCAAACAAAAAGATATTTATATAAAAGATAAGGATTTTATGAACCTTTGCTTTTTAAATATTGAAAAAATGTGGCTTTCTTGTTTATTTGGAAAATACGAGCAAGCATATAAAACAGCACATGAAATTAAACAATATCTTGGTCGTATTGAATCTTTATACAATTTTCCTTTGTTTCACTTTTATTTTGCAGTTTCAGCTTTGCAGATTTATGAAAAAAATAGTGATAAAAATTTGCTTATCGAAATTGATAAAAGTATTGAAAAATATAGAATTTGGGTAAAACATAGCAGTGAAAACTTTCTACATAAACTAAAATTAATAGAAGCAGAAAAAATGCGTGTGACAGGAAATATTGAAAAAGCACGCATATACTATGATATTGCAATTCAGGCTTCTAAAAAAAGTAAATTCATAAATGAAGAGGCAATTATTTGGGAATTTGCAGGACAGTTTTATATGAAACAAAAACTAAACTATCTTGCTGAATTTTACTTACAAAATGCTTATAAATTATACCGTGTGTGGGGTGCAAATTCAAAATTAATACAATTAGAAAAACTTTATCCGCAGTATAATTTAAACAAAAACGAACGCTCAATTAATGACACTTTAACCGAAAGTTCAGGCACTACATTTATAGATAATTCAAGTTTTGATTTTCGTAGTATATTGAAATCATTACAAGCAATATCCCATGAAATACATTACGAAAAAATAATAAAAATTACACTTTCACTTGCAATGGAAAATACTGGAGCAAAGAAGATTGTTGTAATACAAAAAAGAAATGCTAAGTTTATTATTGCTGCGTATAGAGAAGATGCTATTGAAGATATTAATACAGGTAGTTTTGAAAATATTGAAAAATCAAATAAAATCCCGCTTAGTATTATTAAATATGCAATTAGAACAAAAAATCCTGTAATTTTGCAAAATGCTTTTTTTGAAAAAAATTATAAAAATGATATTTATGTAAAGAAACATAAACTAAAATCGGTTCTTTGTTATCCTGCATTATATAAAAGTAAGCTTACAGCAATTATTTATTTTGAAAACAATTTATCGCCAAATATTTTTACAAAACAACGACTCGAAATAGTAAATATGTTGGCAACTCAGACCTTTATATCTCTTGAAAATGCAAATTTGTACAAAAATCTTGAAAAGAGAGTGGCTGAAAGAACCGAAGAACTTGCACACGCAAATAAAAGCCTAAAGACTAAAAATATTGAAATAGAAGAAAGTCATAAACATATAACAGCAAGTATAAATTATGCCAAGCGAATTCAACAAGCAATGCTACCCACCCAAAATATTTTTAAAGAATACTTTTCGGAGCATTTTATATTATACAAACCGCGCGATATAGTTAGTGGCGATTTTTACTGGGCAAAAGAAGTTGAATCTACTGAAACAGGTGATATGGGAATTGTTTTTGCAGCAGCAGATTGTACAGGACATGGTGTGCCGGGAGCATTTGTAAGTATGTTGGGTATTACATTTCTTAATGAAATTGTAAGGACAAAAGCCGCCGAAAACGCAGGCGATGCTTTAAACTATTTACGTGAAAGTGTAAAAAACTCACTAGGTCAAACTGGTAAAATGAATGAACAAAAAGATGGAATGGACATAGCTCTTTGTGCATTTGATACTGCAAAACTGGAACTTATGTATGCTGGAGCACACAATTCCATTTATATAATATTTAATGATAAAGTAGATAATGAGAGAATTACTGAATTTGAAAAAAATCAAAATATCAAAATATACAAACAATCATACAATTCTGCACAAGTTAAATATTTAGTAGAAATAAAAGCCGACCGTCAACCAATAGGTGTTTATTATAAAGAAAAACCATTTACTACACACAGAATAAGACTAAAAAAAGACGATGTTATTTATGCTTTTTCTGATGGTTATGTTGACCAATTTCATGGAATTACAAATGAAAAATTTAAATTTAATCGTTTTAGAAATATTTTATTATCTATTGCTGACAAAGTACTTTTGGAACAAAAACATATATTAGAAAAAACATTTAATGAATGGAAAGGTGTAAGCAGTCAAATTGATGATGTCTTGATTATGGGAATGAAAGTATAGAAATGTTGTAAGGAGTTAAAAGCTAAAAGCGTCATTTTTATATAGCTATACTTTAAATGGTACAATTATTCAATGATACAATGGTACAATACTTTGATTAATAATTGATAACA
This sequence comes from Bacteroidales bacterium, assembly GCA_029938185.1. Taxonomy (GTDB): domain Bacteria; phylum Bacteroidota; class Bacteroidia; order Bacteroidales; family JAOZVK01; genus JAOZVK01. The sequence goes on from JAOZVK010000069.1 coordinate 7,908, forward strand.
GTTTAGAGTATATCTACCTAACCACGAAGTTTGCCATAATAAAAACTCTGTGATACTCTGTGAAATTTTACTCTGTGGTTAAAAAAAATATTTCTAAAATATGATACATGCCAAATTATCAATTACTTATATTAGGTGTAACCCAATTCGTAATTCATAATTAATAATGTAAATTTTAATAATAAATAATATGAACGAAACATTAAAAACATTAAAGAACATCAGAACAATTCATGGTAATTTTACTAAGCAAAATATTTCTGATGAAGATTTGAATACGATTTTGCAAACAACATTAAGAGCACCTAATGCAGGTAATATGCAAACATATTCGATAATAAGTATAAAAGACAGAGATGTAATGAAAGAACTTTTTGCTTATAAAGGCAGTGTTGCTCTTGTATTTTGTGCCGACCATAACAGGCAGGTTGCTGCTGCCAAACAACTTGGTCATAACTTTAAACCAAATACAATTGGTTGGTTTATAACTGCAAGTACTGATGCTGTGCTTGCTGCACAAACGGCATCAATTACTGCTCAATCGCTTGGTATAGATACATTATTTACAACAGCTTTATATCGTGGCGATTTTACTCGTACTAAACGTATATTGAATTTACCTGATAAATATTGTTTTCCAATAATTACTTTAATTCTTGGTTATCCAAAATCTGAACCAAAATATCTAAAAGGTAGATATTCAGGTAAAGGATTATTACATGATGGAAAATACGAAAAATTGAATGAAACAGAAATTACTGAAATGATAGAACAATATGATAACTTGGAAAATCGTCTTGGAATTCCTGTTTTAGGACATTGGGAAAAAAATAATAAACATTTGCTTGATAAAATATTCTCGTTTTGGGGTAATGGTGGTGCTACCGAAAGTAGCAAACAATTGTATGATAGTTTGAAACTTACTGGTTATCTTGATGCAGAAGAATAATGAAATAAGTGACTACACGTATAGTATTGGACTTTATTTTATTTTTTGACAGGATTTACAGGATTAACAGGATTGGTTTTTATCCTGTTACAAAATACCTGATAAACAAGACTGTCCAACTTCTGACGGGTAGCCAAATAAGTTGTTTTTTTTAGCGATTACTTAAAACTTTAGTATAGTAGGATTACTGATTATGCAATTTGTTACATATATTGTTAAAAATACGTGTGCATAAGCAACATCAAACTGGTCGAAGACCTTGAAACTTTATTAAATAAATAATGGAGAAAATTAAAACAATAGATACAGAAAATATTATACAAAACATTAATTCACAAAAGCAGATGCTTATTGATGTAAGACCTGTAGATGCATACAATGGGTGGAAGCTAAAAGGAGAAAAGCGTGGTGGACACATAAAAGGTGCAAAAAGTTTACCATTGAAATGGGCAAATTATATTGATTGGATTGAAATTGTGCGTTCAAAAGGAATTTTACCCGAAAATAATATTGTAATTTATGCCTATACAAATGAGGACAGTTTTAAAGTTGCAAAATTGTTTCGTAAAGCAAAATATGATAATGTTTCAATTTACAATAATTTTGTTGATGAATGGACTGAAAATGATGAATTGCCAATGGAAATATTGTCAAAATACAATCAATTAGTTTCAGCAGAATGGGTAAATAAATTAATAAATGGAGAACAGCTTGAGCAATACAATAACAATAAATATGTAATTTGCCATTCGCACTACAGAAATCGAAATGCATATCTTACGGGACATATTCCTGGAGCTATTGATATGGATACATTAGCTTTAGAAGCAGCTGAAACATGGAACAGACGTTCGCCAGAAGAACTAAAAAAAGCATTCGAACAACATGGAATTACAGCAGACACAACTGTTGTTTTATATGGTAAATATATGGAACCTGACAATGATGACGAATTTCCAGGTAGTGCTGCAGGACATATCGGGGCTATTAGAAATGCAATGATAATGATTTATGCAGGAGTTAAAGATGTGAGGGTTTTAAACGGAGGTTTTCAATCATGGAAAGATGCAGGATACCAAATTAACACTGATGATATTGTTAAAAATCCGATTGATGATTTTGGTGTTAAAATTCCTGCACGACCCGAAATTATTGTTGATATTCCGAAAGCTAAGGAAATGATAAAATCAAGCAATGCTGAATTGGTATGTGTTAGAAGTTGGCCCGAATATATTGGCGAACTAAGTGGATATAATTATATTGAAAAAACAGGTAGAATCCCAGGTGCTATTTTTGGAAACTGCGGAACTGATGCCTACCATATGGAAAATTACAGAAATGTAGACCATACAGTCAGAGAAGCTCAAGAAGTTGCTGCAATCTGGAAAGAAATTGGCATAACTCCAGACAAACATTTGGCTTTTTATTGTGGAACAGGATGGCGTGGAAGCGAGGCGTTTTTTAATGCATATTTGATGGGTTGGCAACAAGTTTCTGTTTTCGATGGCGGATGGTTTGAGTGGAGTAATGACACTACTAATCCGTTTGAAACAGGTGTATCTAAAGGAGTTAAAAGCTAAAGATTTGTTCTATTTTTTATCTGTAATGCCATTATAAGTAGGTGTACATATATAATCGACATTTTTACTGATTTTTGTACCTCTTGTTTTTTAGCTTTGTAAGCTTTAAAAACTTACAGAGCCTTACAAAAAAAGTGTCGATTTAATATGTAAGTACTATTACAAAAGTTTTTCGACATTTACTTATTCATAATACTCTGATTAGATTATCTTTGTATTAATGCGTAAGCAACTATAAATAGGTCGAAGACCTTACAGGTATTTAATATAAGGGATATGGTTCACTGCAAAGACAAAACGCATAAATAATGAAAAGATTTTAAATGTAGAATTTTGAACAAATAAATGATTTAAACAAATATTCAAACGCTCGTCCTTTAAGCAAGAAATCCCTAAAGCTGGTCTTATAAAAATACGAGCAAAAATAGCTGAGGGCAGAAGCAACACAATAAAAAAAGAATAAAATTAGAACTAAGGTCTTCAACCTATTTATAGTTGCTTATGCATTAGTACAAATATAATTTAATCAGTAAGTTATGAATAAGTAAAAGTCGAAAAATTTTTGTAACAATACTTAATAATATTGTTGTAATTTATTAATTTTTATAAGCCCAGTTAAGTGCTAAAACAAATATCTAAAACTTATGTTATAATATTCTTACTATAACGATATTGCAACTAAAAAAATGGAACAAACTTTTAACTTCTTAGGATAGGAATGCTCTTTAATAAAAAGCTTATTTAAATGTAGTGATTGCGATATCTTCTGGAATAATAAACTTTGACTTTTCAATTTTAGTATTTTTTCTAATATGTATTGCTTCAATTGTTTGCCTTCCACCTGGAACATTACTTACATATTTTAGATTAATACCTTTCCAAATCCAATATTTTTTTTTACCAATTAGCCATATCCTACATATTTTATTCATTATTTTTTCGGTACCAATTAGTTTTCCGCCTTTGTTTTGATAGTTTTTTTCAATTCTTGTCATTAGTTTGTAAAAATCTATATCTATTTTTTCGTCTGAAAATATATTTGGATTTTTATTACCTGTTTTATCTTTTAAATTAATAATATATTGTATATTATTCTTAATTAATGATAAGGTATTATTTCTTCTTCTCATTCCTAGTGTTTTAGACTCCGAGTTTTCGTATATTGCTTCCGTTAAGCCCCATTTATCAAAATATAAAGTTTGAAGCCCTTTATTTATCCCACTAATTCGGTATTTTATAATTCCAGATTTAATACCATATCTTTTTAATGATTCAAAATTATTGTCATTATTTTTATTTTTTTTGATAATTTTGTTGCAAGAAATTAATAAAATGGCAAATAATATAGTGCTAATTATTGTTGTATTAATTTTCATAGTTATATATTTTTTGGTCTTTAAGCTATTTAATCTTTGCTTATGTAGGATATATAAGTAATTAATAATGAATAATGGATAATGAATAATATTGCTTACGCTTGATAAACAACATAATATAAAAAACAAATCAATGAACTACATAATGTTAATTATGCCAATATCGTAATTTTAGATATATAAAACAAAAAAAAGAGAGATAAAAAAATATCCCTCTTTTACACAACCTATCAACCTTAACCAAATCTTAAAATCCTAAAATGAATTTATATTTATGAATTATTATTATTTAAAAATTATTATCTTTTGACCTTTTATAACATATTTTGTGCCAAATATTATAATACACACATAACTAATAGTATAACTTAATTATTCATTTTGTAGCTAATATTAAAAATGACCGCTTTTGAGACAGTAAGTGTACGAAAATGTACAATTTTTATATTTGCTAATTTATTGTTAAGTTTGTTTTTTTAATATAAGATACATTTACCTACTAAATGCTGCTTACGTATTTTTGTAAACTATTGTCATATAATTAATTGCACGAAAACAAATATCTGAAAACTTTTGTTAGGCTACATATGTAATTGGTAGGCAGTTTGTAACATTAAAAAGGCTTTAAGAGCCATAACTAGTACAAACTATGAAAAAATATATAATTGTTTTACTAATAATAATATTAAGTATAAATTGCTATTCTCAAATTAATTCAGGAGGACGACCTCTTGCTTTTTTAAAAACATTTAAAAGCAAAATTGATTATGAAAAACTTCCAAGCATTGATAAAAAAAAATTAATTAATGAAGATTTGCTTGTTCGAAAAAATAAGCCATATAGAGTAGGTAAAGTGTTTGATATTAATATAGATATTAAAAAAAGAGGCAATCTAAAAATATTTGATAATGGTGATAAAGTCTGGTCTTTTGGAATTAGTGCAAGTGAGTCGTTTACATTAAGCATAATATTCGGAAAATATAAATTACCTAAAGGAGCTAAAGTTTTTATTTATAATAAAAATAAAACAGATTTTATTGGAGCTTTTACATATAAAAATAATAAAGCATCAGAAAAATTATCAACAATGCCTGTAAAGGGAGATTCAATAATAATTGAATATTTTGAGCCAAAAATTGTTGATTTTATTGGACAACTTGTAGTTAGTCAGGTTGTTTATGATTATAAAGATGCTTTTAACAAGAAGAGATTAAGGGGTGTATCAGGCTCATGTAATGTAAATATAAATTGTACTGAAGGTGCTGATTGGCAAATTATAAAAAAATCGGTTCTAAAATATACTTTTGTATCCGATGGTAGTATGTGGTTTTGTTCTGGTTCGTTGATAAACAATTCGAGAAACGATGGAACACCATATTTTTTAACAGCAAATCACTGTGTTAGTAAAGATAGTGAGACAGAATCTGCTATTTTTTATTTTAATTATGAGAGTGAAAATTGCGATGGTACAACAAGTTTAAATCATAAAACAATATCAAGTTCAAAACTTATTGCCATAGCTCCAAACAACAAGCAGGATTTCAGTTTATTAAAATTAAGTATTATGCCACCCGAAGAATATTCTCCATATATGGCAGGGTGGAATAGAAGCGAAAATGCAGCTCAAAAAACTGTTTGTATTCATCACCCTCAAGGCGATATAAAAAAAATATCTTTTGACAATGACGTACCAGTAACAGATAATTATGGTTCGGGCTATGATTATAATTCACACTGGAAAGTTATAAAATGGGAAATAGGTACTACTGAAAGTGGTTCTTCGGGTTCTCCATTATTTGATGAAAACAAGCATATTGTTGGGAACTTGACAGGTGGTGATGCATATTGCGGAAATTCTGTAAATGACTATTATTCAAAATTTTCAGAAGCATGGGATACATACGAAGAAGACAACGAACAGTTAAAATATTGGTTAGACCCAACTAATTCAGAAATAGTTAGCCTTGATGGATACAACCCTTATTCGGCTAAGTATGGTAATGATGCAATGCTAAGTGATGTATATTCTCCAAAAGGAAAATTTTGTATAAATCAAAAAATAAAACCACGTATAATAATTAAAAATTTAGGAACTGAAAATCTAACAAGTCTGATTGTTAAATATTCAATAAATAGTGGTACAAAAAAATCACTAAATTGGACTGGGAATTTAAAAACTTTAGATACAATATCAGTTTATTTTCCTGAATTTTTTCTTTCTGTAGGTAATTATAGTCTCGAGTCATATTGCGAAAAACCTAATAATGTAACAGATGAAAATTTAACTAATAATAATTACTCTTCGACATATAGTGTTAGCGAAACTACTCAAAAACCAATAATTTCGGGTAATTTAGGTTTATGCAATTCAGAATTTAATGGAAGCTATTCAACACAAGTATCTGGTTCTTATAATTGGAGTGTAATTGGTGGAACAATAATTTCTTATAATAATACCAATATTATTGATGTTGAATGGAATGAATGGGGACAAAAGTTAGTAAATCTACAATTTACTGATGTTTGTGGAACTGAAATTATAGATCCGTTTGAAATAAATGTATTTAAACACTCACTTAAACTTAAACTAAAAACAGACCTTTATGGTAATGAAACTAGTTGGGATATAAAAAATTCAAAAAACGAAATACTTTTTTCAGGTGATAATTATAATAATTATCAGGAGCTTATTAAAAGTATGTGTTTTGACAACGGGTGTTATACTTTGACAGTATATGATAGTGGCAATAATGGTATTTGTTGCTCAAAAGGAGATGGTTATTTAAGTTTATATAAAAATAATTCTGGTAATGAGAATTTATTATTTAGTGCTACAAAATTTACTGATAAAAGTGTTTTTACATTTTGTCTTAATAATAATATTGTTAATAAAGAGGAGATAGTATATAATATATTTCCAAATCCGGGAAAAAAATTTATGTTAGAAAGCAAAATCAAAGGCGATATTATAAATGCAAAAATTGAAGTATTTAATATAGAAGGAAGCAAAGTGTATGAAATAACCAAATTTTCAGACAGAACAATTATTGATTTATCAAGTATGAAAAATGGAATATATACAATAAAAATTTATACAGAATTTGGAAGTATTATAAAAAATGTTGTTAAGATTGAATAATTAAATTGTAAATATTAAGTATACTTTTAAATGGTACAATTATTCAATGATACAATGATACAATGGTACAGTACTTTGATTAATAATTGATAACAGTTTATAAAACTATAACCGTATAGAGTATAGTCTTAAAAAAAAAATCGGCATTTGTTTTCATATAATTAACAATATAACAGTAGTTTATAATAATGCGTAAGCCACATTAAATAGGTCGAAGACTTTAACAATGAATAAACTTTCAGGTAATATAAAAAATATAGAAACTTCGGATAATATATCTTTAATTGATATTGAGGTACACGATAGTATTTTTTGTTCTATTGTAATAAACACCGATGGTACTGATGATTATTTAAAAGTTGGTAATAATATTAATTTACTTTTTAAAGAAACAGAGGTAGATATATTACCATATAGAAACAAAAAACTTGAAAAAAAGAATAAGTTAGTAACTAAAATTGATAGTTTTAAACTTGGAAAAATTCTGACAGAATTAAATATGAATTATTACGGAAATAAATTAACCGCTTTAATATTGTCAAGACATATGAAAAAATATAATTTTCAAATTGGTGATAAAATTATTCTTTTAATCAGAACTCAAGAAATTTTATTAATGCCATAAGAAGTCTTCGACCTATTTAATGTTGCTTACGCTTTTTTACAAATTACTGTTATATTGTTAATTGCAAAAAAAATAAATTCCGAAAAACTTTTGTAAGACTACTTAATAAGTAGGTCGATATATAAAAACAACACTTTTGTTTTTTTTATTATGCTGT
>JAOZVK010000477.1 GCA_029938185.1 Bacteroidales bacterium
AAAAAAAACAAAAGTGTTGTTTTTATATATCGACCTACTTAATACATAAAAAATACAAAAAAAATATTAAAAAAAAACTTAACCATGGATAATCTTGAAAAATTTATTGAAAATAATCGCGAATCATTTGATAATGAAGAGCCTTCGATTGAACATCTTGAAAATTTTAAATCTAAATTAAATACAAAAAATAAAGTGATAATTAAACGTAGTTTTATTTTTAAAGCAGCTGCTATTTTGATTATAACTGCAATAACATCACTAATTGCAATTAAATCATATGAAATAAATTATAAGAATGACACTAACAAACAGATGACTCTTAGTGATGTATCAGTAGAATATAAAGAAATTGAAAGTTTTTATAAAAATGATGTTCATATTAAAATAGAAGAGCTAAAGTCGTTAACATGTAAAGTTGAAGAGTCGCAAAAAACTATGATTTTTGATGAAATAAGTGTACTAAATGGTGTATACAATAATTTACAAAAAGAATTATTATCAAATCCTAATGACAAAAGAATTATTGATGCAATGATTAATAATTATCAAATAAGAGTTGAATTATTAGACAAAGTTATAACACATTTAAAAAAGAATTGCTAAAATTTATAAAAGTTAAACTATAGAAATTATGAAAACAAATAAATCAATTATATTAAGTATAATATTAATAGTCAGCACATTTGTAGCATATGCTGATGAATTTAAGAAGAATTACCATCAAGAATATAAAGTAACTAAAAATACTACTTTAAATATCAAAAATCGTTATGGTAAAGTTCATATTGAGAATTGGAATAAAAACACTGTAAGCATTGATGTAACTATAACCGTGAAAGCAAATAGTAAATCAAAAGCCGATAAGGTAATTAATAAAATAGTTATAATGTTCGGAGAATCAGGAAATACTGTTTCTGCTATAACAGATATAGTTGAATCAATAAGAAATGCAAAATTTAGGATTGACTATAATGTAAAAATGCCTAAGGATATAAACCTTAAATTATTAAACAAATATGGAAATGTGTTTATAGATGAAGTTACAGGACACACTGATATTATAATAAAATACGGAAACCTTAAAGTAAACAAATTAACACGAGGAAATACAAAACCATTAAACAAAATATATATGGCATACTCAAGTGGTAGAAGTACAATTGAAGATTCAAACTGGTTGAAAGTAGTTGCAAAATATTCAAATATAAAATTAGTAAACACTAAGGCTTTGATGATTGACAGCAAATACTCTAAAGTAAAAATTAGAAAAGGTCGTTCTGTTGTTGCCGAATCAAAATATGATTCTCCATTCAAAATTGGCGAAATAAAAAACTTTGTTTGTACAGGTGGGTATTCATCATTTGAAATTGACAAATTAGATGATAACCTTGAATTAAATTTAAAATATTCTGATTTTGAATTAAATGAAGTTTCTCCCAGTTTTAAAATAATAGACCTTAAATTAAAATATGGTCATGCTGATATTAATATTAACTCTGAAGCATCGTACCATTTAAAAGCACACTCAGCTTATGGTTCAGTAAAACATCCAAAATGTGATAATATTAGTAAAATAGTTGATCATACTCAATCTAGTATATTTGGTGTAATTGGAAAAAATAAGAATACAAAATCCAAAGTTATTATTATTACAAAATATGGTAATGTTGATATAACAATGGACAATGAATAATGAACAATTTTGCTTGCACCAGATAAATAATAAAATAAAAGTGTCGCTTTTATATAGCTATCTTTCTAAGAACAAGTCTAATATAAAAAGAGAATTGTACAAACATTGTACAATTCTCTTTTGTATTTTAAAAAGTATCTGGCATTTGGATTAAAGTACCTCCTGCTAATATAATAAAATAAATTATCGAAATAAACATAAAGAAAGCTGATAATGCAGCACCTATAATTGCACAAATTTTTCCTGCATTCATATTTTTATACGATGCTTCAGTATAAGCTCCATGATTTTGTTTATACAATTCTTTAGCTTTTGATGCCAAAACTAAAGCTATAATTGCAGTTACCAAACCTACTATTCCGTAACACCAACATGTTGCTATTGACACAATTCCTAATACTAATATTGCTACCGAATTTGGCAGTTCTTCCTGTTGTGTAGCAAATTGACCTTGATTAAAATTTTCATCCATAATCTTAATTATTAAAATACAATATTTTATATTTGTTAAGTAATCGTTAAAAAATAACTTTCCGATTTGTTTTTTGTAAAACACTTATACTTAGGTGTAAACCAATTCGTAATTTGTAATTCGTAATTTATAATTCGTCTCTTCCTAATCTATACTTTCAATTATTCAATGATACAATTATACAATATTTTGATTAATAGCTCATAACATTTTTATAAAAGTAAAATTTTTAACCTAAATTTAGTATATATTAATTGCTCAAATATAATGTATAGCAATGAATAATTACACATCTTTTTTATAATTTTTAATAAATTAATTGTAATTTTGCGACTTTAATTTTTAGTTTATTTATAAAAAATGATTATAGCACAAAAAAAACGAACAGAAAATATAGCTGAGTATATTATATATATGTGGCAAATCGAAGATTTAATTAGAGCATATAATTTTGATATTAATTTAATTGAAAAAAATTATATTAGTAATTTTGATATTGATAATAATAAAAAAACTGAAACAAAGCAGTGGTATCAAAATATTATAGAAATGATGACTATTGAGAATGTTAGAAAAAATGGTCATATTCAAATAAATAAAAATCTTATAAACGAACTAAACCTTTTTCATCTACAATTACTTAAAAATCCTGAAGAGCAAGAGTATAAAGAAATTTTTGAATTGGCAAAACCAAATATCAACCATGTTTTACACAAGCTGAATGATGGTGCAACAAGTGATATTGATGTTTGTTTTACTGCACTTTATGGAGTTTTGCTACTCCGTATTCAAAAGAAAAAAATTTTAGACCAAACAAATGATGCTATTCAAACAATTAGTAAATTGATTGCGCACCTATCTGCAAAATATATGAATAATAAAAAAAAAGAACACTTATAAAAATTCTTAATTTACGGCACTTTAAGCCTTTATTATGTTGTTTATAAGTAGTCAATTGACAATTCGTCTGTTTTAACAAAAGGTGCAATTGCTCTTGTATAAACACCTTGAATATAAGCTATTGCCATACCATAATTTGTAACTGGTATGTTTGCATCAATTGCCGATTTTAGTCTATTTGATAGTTGTTTACGTGTAATCATACATCCACCACACTGTATAACAATTGAATAGTCGGTTATTTTTCTATTAAGTTTATCTAAACCAGAAACTACATCGTATTTTAATTTTTTGCCTGTATAATTACTAATCCATCTTGGTATTTTTACTCTTCCAATATCATCGCATGATACATGATGTGTACACGATTCTAACAGCAAAACCCTATCACCGTCTTGTAATTCAGAAATATGAGGTGTACCTTTAAGATAATAATCAAATTCGCCTTTTAGTCTTGCAAGTACAATACTAAAGCCTGTCAATGGAATATCTTTTGGTACAGATGCATCTGCTTTCAAAAATATCTGACTATCGGTAATAGCAAGTTTAGGTTTTATTTTTGTTTTTCTTAAAAAAGCATCTAATTCTCGTTCTTTTATAACAATTGCAACACAATCATTATCAAGAATATCTCGTATAAGTTGAACCTGAGGTAAAATCATACGACCAGCAGGAGCCTCAATATCAATTGGAGTTATAAGCAAAACTATATCTCCATATTTTACCAAATCGCCAATCAATGATGGTGTTTTATATGTAGATTCAGGCAATGTTTTTCTTATAACTTCAATAATTATTTCTGTGTCAAAATTTTTGCTTGTGTTAAATTCAATTATTTTTTTTTGATATTTTTCGTAAATATTTTTTTTAAATTTAGATTCAAGCATACAAATATCCGATTTATTATGTATAATAAAATATGGTGTATTATATTTTGCAAAATCTTTAATCAACTCGTTTTCAAACTCTCCAATAGTATTATAACTAATAACTAATATTGCTAAATCAATAATTTTTATAGTTTCGGAGGTTTTATCAATCCTTTTTTTACCTAATTCGCCAATATCATCAATTCCGGCAGTATCAATCAAAATAACAGGTCCGATACCTGTTATTTCTATTGACTTTTTTACAGGATCGCTTGTTGTACCAGCTTTGTCCGATACAATTGCAATCTCCTGACCTGCAAGTTTATTTATAATTGAACTTTTGCCATAGTTGCGTCTACCATATATTCCGATATGGGCTTTGTTTTCTTTTCCTTTTTTCATCTAAAAAAAATCATAAGTAAGTGAATAGCTAAAAGCTTGTTTGTGCCTGATAAACAGTGTGATATAAATAATGAGAAAATCGTTTTTATACTACTTATCATGCGCAAGCAAATTTTAAAATTTTAGTTTTTAGCTTTTAATTTACTCAAAATAATTCTACTTTACGAACTTAAAACTATTTGATAATTAAACTATTAAATCAT
>JAOZVK010000070.1 GCA_029938185.1 Bacteroidales bacterium
CTAATAAAAAACTTGAATAAGCTATTTTTGCTCGTATTTTTATAAGACCAGTTTACACCTAAATATAAGCATCTTGCAAAAAACAAATCAGAAAGTTATTTTTTAACGATTCCTTAACAAAATATAAACTTCAAAAAAACACTGCAATCACCTGATAATAATAGAACTCACAAAGAATAACATTTTTGAATTTTTACATACAATCATAAGTTAATTTATTTTTTTATTATCCTGAATATGTGTTTATTGCAAAATAATTATTTCACTATATTTGCGATTGTTTTTTCAATTTTTCAAATTTTGTGAGTTCTGAATCATGGGAACATTGCTTTGTATGGACTATCAAATATTTGAGTGTAAAATGAAAAAGACATAAGCAAGAAATCTGATTTTGAAAACAAAAATTGACTCTTTGGTTTATTATATATATAAGTAGTGTTACAAAAGTTTTCTGGCATTTGTTTTCATGTAATCAATTGTATGACAGTTGTATATAAGAATGCGTAAGCCACATTAAATAGGTCAAAGACCTTATTCTAATGATACTACAGGCATAAACCGTTCATCTTTTTGGGTTTGTACCTTAGCTCCTATTTTGTTAAGAATAGAATATAATCCAAAATGTGTTCGATTCATATAAATTGCGTGTTTTAGACCACGAGCCGAATTTGCTTTTCTAACTTCCTTGTTTTTAGCATATTTATGCCCAAGTTCGAACATACTTTTAAGATAATCTTTATCACCAAAATCAAACTCATCATTTTTAAAAGGTATGGAGACAATACTGATTAGTTCTTTAAACATTTTGGTAAATAATTCTTTTTCTTTATCTGTATCTTTATCTGTTATTAAATTTACTTGCCTGAAAAGCCTCTCAGCTTCCGATTTGTTTTTTTCTAAATCAGTTAATACTAATTTAAAATATGGTTCATAGAAATCATCTGGTATAATTTTTACACAACCATAATCTATTATTCCAACATTTCCATTAGTCAGAAAAATGAAATTTCCAGGATGAGGGTCTGCATGAACTTTTCGTAAGCTGTGTATTTGGTAATTAAAAAAATCCCAAATAGCCTGACCTATTTTATTTCTTTCGCTTTGAGAAGGATTGCTTTCTATAAAATCTTTCATTAATACACCATCCATCCAATCCATTGTAATTATTTTCTCGGACGAATATTGCTCGTAGTATTTAGGAAAATTCACATTTTCAATTATCTCACAAGCTTCTGTCAATTCTATAGACTGTTGTATTTCTTTCTTATAATCGGTTTCGTCAATAAGCATTTGCTCAACCTCTTCCATAAAATATTCAAGTTCAGCTTTTGTTATATTTAATAATTTAAGTGCAAAGGGTTTTAATATTCTAAGGTCAGATTTTACACTATCGGCTACTCCTGGATACTGAATTTTTACTGCAAAAGTTTTATTACCAATAGTGGCTTTATGTATTTGCCCGATTGATGCTGCATTAACTGCTTTTTTCGAGAATGTATCAAAAATATCATTTGGAGACTTGCCCATATATTTTCTAAAAGTATTAACAATCAATGGGTATGAAAGTGGTGGAGCGTTATATTGCGCTAAGGCAAATTTGTCGGCATATGCTTGTGGTAATGTTTCGTTTAGGCTCATCATTTGAGCCACTTTAAGTGCAGCTCCTTTTAAGTTACTCAGGGTTTTATATATATCGCTTGCATTATCGGCATGTAATTCTTCTTTATCAAGACTATAATCAAAAAGTTTTTTTGCATAATATTTTACATAATTACCACCAATTTTAGCACCAGTTGAAATAAATCTTGATGCTCTTTTTACTTTTCCAACTGGTATTTTTTTTTGTTCTTTCATTTTAATTATCTTTTTGTTTAGTCTGTGCTGTATTTTGATATTCCTTTAAATGTGATTACTTATTTCATTCAATTTGATTTCTAATTCAATTTTTTGTTTTTCTAACTTTTTTATGTTTCTATGATTTTTTCGTAATTCCTTGTTTATGCTTGCTAATTCTGTTTTTAGTTTTTGCTGTTTTAAATAATCTTTCCCAAATATCACATTAACAACAGTTTCAACTTCATTCCTAATTAATTTGTAGTAAGGATTTCCGTGTGCATAATTAAGTTTGTATTGCAATTTGCCATTATTAATTGCTTCAATAATATCATTTTGTGTTATACCATATTCTTTAATTGCATTATTTGCGCTTAAAGTTCCACCTTTTTCTGTCCATACACTTGAATTGCTTGATTCCATATTTCTATTTATTTATTATATTTTTAATTTCACTCAATGTTCTGGTTCAGAAATACAAGCATCATTTAAAACACTGTCTTCAAGCCACAATTTTAAGTCAATGTTAGCATATTATTCTTTTTCTTTGAAATCAATTATTAATCGTTCTATTCCATTTTTATTAATTTCTGCGTAAACGGGATAAAAGCCTTCTCCATTTATTGAATTAATCGCAAGTGCTTTACCATTAACACCTGTTTCAAATTTCAACTGTTTAAACCCTTTTTCTAAATCATTTAAAATATTCTCTGTTGATAAATCAAATTCATTTACCTGTTTTTGTTCAATAAGAATTTTTTTCTCTATTAACATATTAACAGTCATCTCATCTAATAGAATATCTGTAAATTTTTTAAAATCTTTACCATGTTCGTATATGGTATCTGTATCTTTATACCTGAAAATTCTTATTATTTGATGTTTTCCTTGTTTTATCTTTTTAAGATTTGCTATATCGCCAAGCAATAAAACACCAGTATCAAGCAGAATTTCTCCTATTTTTGTTTTCATAACTAAATTACATTTGTTTTTAATAAAACTGCACCAATTATAATTAATAATAACAGTATTCCCGCAATCCATTTTAAAGTAAAGTCTTTATAAAAACTTTCCCTTTGTGGTTCATCGGGAAGTGTTTCGTGTAGTAACTGATGACAGTTTAAACAAAGGCGCACTGTTTCTTTGTTGTTTTTTTTCTTTACTCTTTTTGGTACTGTGTGATGGTCATTTGCATATCCATAAGTTCCACATCTCTCACAAATACCTTTTTTATAAGGTTTTCCCACTTTATCTAATTTTTAGTTGAAAAAGTCTTTTATTGATAGCATAAGCAATTTACGGCTACCCTTTTCAACTCTGTCCAACTTTAAAAGGGTAACACAATTATTTATATATCAGATACAAGTAGCATAAAACAGGTCAAAAACCATAAATATTCTAAATCCCTAACTTTACGGCAACAATCTACCATACATTCTTGGAAAAGGAATAGTTTCTCTAATATGTTTTAGTTTACAAATCCAAGCGACCAATCTTTCTAATCCTAAACCAAATCCGGCATGAGGAACCGAGCCATATCTACGTAAATCTAAATACCATTCAAATTCAGACATTGGTAATCCATGCTCTTTTATTTTCTCAATCAGCCATTCTTCATTGGTTTCGCGTTCGCCACCACCAACAATTTCGCCATAACCTTCGGGAGCCAAAACATCGACACCTTTAGCCAGTTCAGGATTATTTTGGTCTCTTTTCATATAAAATGCTTTCACCTGATGAGGCCAATTGTAAACCATTACTGGTAATTCAAACATTCTTGTTATAACTGTTTCATCGGATCCACCTAAATCGTTTCCATATTCAAATTTTTTAGCAGACTCAATCCATATTGGAATATTTTTGGCTTTTTCTTCATGCTCTTTTATTTCATTTTTAAGCATATCTATTTTATTCTGAAGAAAATTTCGTTTACCTTTTTTTACTCCACCTTTTATTATTTTTTCTTTTTCGAATATCTCTTCACTTGATTTCTTGATTTTTTCATTAAGTTCAATTAAATCCTGTTCAAGTGTTTTAATTGTGTTATTACCATCAACATCTTTCTCGCCTTTTAGTATACTGACAGCTTCATCGTATGTTATTCTGGGAAATTTATTTTCGGATATTTTTTCAAATATAGAGGTGTCTCTTCCAAGTATTTCAAATTCAATGTTACAGTTTTCTAAAATATCTTTTGTAATGTATTTTAAGAATGCCTCAATTACATCCATGTTTTTATCATTATCATAAAATGCCATTTCGGGTTCAATCATCCAAAATTCTGCTAAATGTCTACGTGTTTTAGATTTTTCGGCTCTAAATGTTGGACCAAATGTGTAAATTTTTCCCATTGCCATTGCCATTGCTTCGCCATATAATTGTCCTGATTGTGTTAAATATGCGGGAACATCATAAAAATTTGTCGAAAATAAGGTCGATGTACCTTCACATGCATTACCCGTAAAAACAGGTGCATCCATTTGAACAAAATTTTCTTTTTGGAAAAAATTATGTATAGCAAAAATCAATCTGTTTCGTATTTTCATTATTGCCCATTGACGCTTAGAGCGCAACCACAAATGTCTATTATCCATTAAAAACTCGGTACCATGAGCTTTATTAGAAATCGGATAATTGTTTGATAAATGTATAATATTCAGATTTTTAACAATGATTTCAGCACCGCCCATTTGTTTCTCATCGGCTTTTACAGTTCCTTCGATTTCAACAGAACTTTCTTGACTTAATTGTTTAGCATTATTAAAAACATTTTCGTTAACATTATTTACATCAACAACACACTGTGCAAAACCACTTCCATCTCTAAGAATAATAAACTCTAAACCTTTGCCACTTCGTTTGTTCATTACCCAACCACTTAGACTAACTTCTTCATTTATTGAATTTTTCAATTCACTTAATTGTATTTTTTTCATCTGTAAATAATTTTATTAAAAAATTTGGCTCTTCGAGCCTTTTAAGGTCTTCGACCTATTTAACACTGCTTACGCATCCTGTATATTGCTATGATACAATTAATTACACGAAAACAAATGCCGAAAAACTTTTGTAAGACTATTTAGATTGCTTATAGGAATTATCAAAAAATAACTTCGGAACTACGTCATTATCTCATACTTCTTACAGCTTTAAAAAAGTATCCAAATAATTCATTATAAGGATACTTTTAAAAACTTGTACTGGTCTGTTACATGTTGCTTGTTTAATACTGTCGGTGTGGCTTTAAGCCACGCTGACAGTAAAGAGTTAAAAGTTTAAAGTTGTCAAGTTAAAAGTTCGTTCCACTTTTTGAAAAACTCCAAGCATTACTACTCTCTTAAAACTATTGTATAACAGACTAATACGACTGTTATGAAAATATTTTTTACCTTAAAAATAGAACGAACTTTTTTTGAGAAAATATCAAATTTTTAACACCTTAGACCGACAGTAAACATTTAGATTATTTATTTTCAGTTGTAACTAATAAATATAACAACAAAATATACAAATAAATGTTGTGGTTTGAAACATGTTTCAAGCCACAACAATATTTTAAAAAACTGCAATAAGGACAAACAAATTTAGTAGATTCCAAACTTATTATTTTCTAATTCCTTACGTCTAAAAAATTTTATTTTCATAAAAAAACTCATCTTTATGACCAGCAAATATACAAATTATTTAATATTTTTGTATTTCAGTTTCATTATTTTATCAAAAAATAGAATAGCATACAAAAAAGGGCGCATGCATGCAGTCAATGCAACTGCTCGCAAAATATAGCTTTTAACTTTTATGATATTGTTTTATTTGACCCTTTAGGGGTTTGAGACATAGCCGTCTGGCTAAAAATTAAAGTACACTAAATAGGTGGAAAAATTTGTATGGCTGCTTATACATAACAACAACTAAAATATTTACCGCAAAAAATTTACACTCGTCTTAATTTATTATTTTTTCAGATTCTTTATTGAAGAAAAATATTTTATCGGTATCAAAATATAAATCTATTTTTTTCCCCTTAATTATATTTGCACTTACTTCTAAACGAGCAATAAATTGATTATTAGCAATTTGGAAATAAACATAAATTTCGGGTCCTGTTTTTTCAGTAAATTCAATTTTACAACATACGGTAATGTAATTTTTAATATTTTCATTTTGTTTGATATAAATATCCTCGGGGCGTATTCCAAAAACGACTTCTTTGTCTATAAATTTATTGAATTTATCATTTAAGGGTAAATTTACGGTTATTGTTTTAGAATTGTCCAAAAATTCTATTTCTGTATTGTTTTTTGTGAATTTTCCATCAATTGTGTTCATAGGTGGTGCGCCTATAAATCTGGCTACAAATAAGTTATTGGGTTTATTGTAAATATTTTCGGGAGTATCAAATTGTTGTATCTCGCCTTTATTTAGAACTACAATTCTATCGCCAAGCGTCATTGCTTCTATCTGGTCATGAGTTACATACACTATTGTTGTTTGAAGTTTTTTATGAAGTTTTGCAATTTCAATGCGCATTTGTACTCTGAGTTTGGCATCTAAATTACTTAAAGGCTCATCGAATAAAAAAACTTTTGGATTACGAACAATCGCTCTACCAATGGCAATTCGTTGACGCTGACCACCAGACATGGCTCTGGGTTTTCTGTTGAGCAAATCTTCGATTTCTAATATTTTTGCCGTTTCTATTACTTTCGTATGAATTTCTTTCTTCTTTATTTTTCTAATTTTCATTCCAAACGCAAGATTTTCATAAGCCGTCATGTGCGGATACAAAGCGTAGTTTTGGAAGACAATGGAAATATCTCTGTCTTTGGGCGGAAGGTCGTTCACTAATTTATCATCAATAAAAAGCTCACCACTGCTAATTTCTTCCAAACCAGCAATCATGCGCAAAAGAGTCGATTTCCCACAGCCCGATGGACCTACCAAAACAACAAATTCTTTATCTTTTATTTCAAACTCAGCCTTATTAACAGCCGTAACATCACGGTCATATATTTTTGATATTTTATTGAATTTTATTCCAGCCATTTTATTAAGTTTTTATGTGCGTTTTATATTTTTTTATCATTAAAATTGATTTTGGAATATGTGTTATTCTTGAACATAAATCCAGTTCGCCTGACGCAACTATGTAATTTTTATCGGTTTCAACAATTCCAGTTGTAAATACCACATCATTTAGATAAATCAAATCCTTAAATTCTTCGGTAAGCGAATGATTTGCTTCTAATAATGGGTTTGTAAAATCTATTGAAATAATATTTTCGGGTTTATTTTTGTCAAGAATAGCCCAATAAGTGCGGTAAATTCCCACTTCGCCTTTTTTTTCAACTCCGTGAAACAGAAGCAACCAGCCTTTATCTGTTAAAATTGGTTGTGCGCCACCGCCGAGTTTAAGAACAGAATCACCACTCTCTTTTGCAGGTCTAATAAATGGCTTGTCAGCAGGTTTCCAATGCAATAAATCAGGCGATTCTGCCAAATTTATCGAAGGTCCTGGACTAAAATTGCTATCTGGCGGTGTTGCAAAATATAAACTTCCCAATGGACGGGTTAACGCATAATATTTTCCATTTATCTTGCCTTCAAACAAAAGCATATCCTTATTTTGGTGGTCAAGAATTATACCTTGTAACTTATAATTTAAACCATCTTCCGATGAATACAAAGTAGTAGAATGCCTTTCAGAACTAACCGAACAGCTTGTCATATAGTATTTTCCTTCAATTTTTGAAATTCGTGCATCTTCAATTCCATACTCTTGATATGTTTTTTCTGCCGAAATTATTTTATTGTAATGAATTTCAATCACTTCGCTTCCATTTGCATTCAATTCAACTGGCAAAAGCCAAGAAATTGAAGTGAGAGCAAGTACGGAATGTGGCTCAAATTGTTTCAATAAAATATGTCGTGGGTCAGAAATATCAACCATATTTATATTGTAATTATCAATAATATAGCCTTTGTTTTTGTCCCATCTTAGTGTATTAATTTTATCACTCTGAATTGGATTTCTTAAAGCTTCGGCAATACGAACCATTAAAAGCAAATTTCCATTAGGTAATTTTGTCATTCCAGGATTAAATGCGCCTAAAACGTAAGTTTCTACACCCAGTTTTTTTAATGGCGAATAAGATAAATCAATATCTTTTGGACTGATAATTATTTTATCGAAGCTGTAATTTTTCAATGCTTTTTTATTTCTCTTTGTGTAACTCTGTGCAAAACTATGTGGTTAATAACATGCAATTTAACCACAGAGTTTCATAGAGTTATATCACAGAGTTTTTTTAATTATTTAATAGAAATTAAATTTTTCTACCTGTTTTTGCATCTTGCGGATATTTTTCACACAATTCATTTAAAATATCTTCATGACTAATCCCTATGTTCATAACGGTATCATTACCACCATAATATATTAAAATTCGTCCATCGCTTAATCTTAATGCGCCGCAGGTAAAAACTACATTGGGTACGTGAACATAATCTTCGGATTTTACTTTGCAGTCTGCTGCCGAAGGAAAAAGTATTGGTATATTTGATACTTTTACTTTCGCTGGATTTTCTAAATCGTGCATAGCAACGCCCAAAGTGTATGGATTTCCGTCCATTGTTTTTCTTACGCCATGGAAAATATTTAGCCAGCCGTATTTTGTTTTTATTGGCGTTGCGCCTGGACCAATTTTGTCAGAAAAAGCACTCGGTGCACCTGTTTGCCCCATTACTTTTTCTTTTGCCAACTCCCATCTATTGTCGCTTAATTTATCAGAATAGCCCAGTAATATTTCTGAAAATTTTCCACCTGTTACGTTTTCTGTATTGTCATTTGGGCGAAAAAGAGCCAGATATTTATTGTTTATTTTTTCTGGAAAAATTACAACATTTCTCATATCTAAATCTAAAACAGGACCCAAGCGGGTAATTGTTTTAAAATCGTTTGTGCTTGCCAGTGAAACTCGTACTTTATCTTGAATTTCAGAGTGATATGCACTGTACGTAATATAATAAATGTCGCCAATTTTACTTATTCGTGTGTCTTCGACACCGCCGGCTTCGTTTTCAATTAATTCCAAAATTGTATATTTCCCAGAATGTTTATCGTCTACTGTACAAGGTTTTAAAAAAGGTTCTGATTGAATTTCCCAGTTTGTAAAACCATTTTCACTTGTAGCTAAACCAATTATTGATACACCATTACGTAAATGTGAACGAAATAACATTATCACTTTGCCATTGTATTGGGTAATTCCTGCATTGTGAACTGTTGTTACCTTTAAATCAGGTTTTTGCCACACTTTATTAACCTCATGACTTGTTAATATTGGATTATTCACAAAACGAAGAACAGGATTGTTCATATCAATTTCGTATTTTTCACCAAGAATATTGGACGTTTTTGTATTTTTCATTTGATTATTCAATATTTAAAAACTAAGGCAAATTAAAAGTAATAATTAGCCAATTAAAACGATGGTGTTTTTTTCTTTAACTGCTTCAAGAACTGCAAGAATATCGGGAATATTTGAACCTTTTTTTAAGCAGTTAAAGGGGAAAAGAGCAAGTTTTAATGGTTAATTATTATTTTGCCTAACAAGGTCAGAAATTCTGTATTATTTGTTTTGCAATTTCATTCGTTTCAATTGCTTGAATGCTTAAAAGCACTTCAATTGTTGATTCTGCTCCTGAGTTAAGATTTATACTATTTTCTGAATTTATTCCATCGTAAGCAATTCCAGTATTGTGATTGTACATTTTTTTATTCGTTGGGTTGTTACCGAAAAACCATTTTGCCAAATCTGCAGCTCTTGTTGCGTAAACGTCTTCATTTGTAATTTTATAGGCTTCAAGCGAAGCAAAAACCATTGGTCGTATTCCATAGGCTATTTGCGAAAATTTCTGGTAATCTTGCCTAATTAACAAATTATTTTCTTTAATTACTTTGAAAGAATTTATGAAATTTTCATTCATTACAAAAGGATAAAAATAATCAACTTCATTTAATCCTGCTTCAATTAATTCATTATTTTCTAAAATTCGCCCTGCATACAATAGCGAATAAGCTTGAGAATTTCCCCATGCGTGCCAGTGATTTTTCCAACTCAAAAAAGCATAGTGTGGAAATGTTTTTTTGTTTCCAAATTGAGCAGCTTTTACGTAATTGCCTAATTTTAGCAATAAATTTTTTATATTTTCTGATTTAGTTATCTGATAATAATTAGTTAAACCAATCATAATCAACGATAATTGGTCAGAGCCATAAGTTTTTAGAACTCTGGGGAGTTCAATTCCTTCAAAAACAATAATTTCGCTTTCAGTGGAGAAAAGCAGCTCAATATTTATAATCAAATTGTCAATTAAAGGCTTTGTTTTTGCTTTAAGCTCAGAGAGTTCAGGATTATTTAACAATTGAAGTTCCGAGAGTGCCCACAAGGCTCGCCACGACCAAAAATTAGCATTAGCCACGCTATTTTTATGTGTTGTATTTATTGATTCATCGGGAAACATAAAATTGTAAAAATATCCATTTTTGGCACTCATGTATTTGATGAAGTTTGTCAAGGATATTACTTTTTCTAAATTTTCAGTAGAAGCGTTAGATTTGTATTGACGACAATAAAAAACCAAAGCTCTGGCAACATCATCAACGCAAGTAAAACCTTCACCGTCATCTGTTATCACTTGATAATCTGGTGCATTACAATATATCCAAATCGTTCCTATCGAAGTATTTTCATCAATTTTTATTTTTTTATATAAACTTTCTAAGTGATTTGTATTTAGCAAACTTTCATTAAGTGTTTTTTTAATTTCAGTTTCAGAACAAGAAAATGAAAGAAAAACCAATAGAATTATACTAATATAACTCAGCTGAAATTTATTTTTTCGGAAGTAATTCATTTAGTAAAATATTAATATTAATTGTTGCAAAACTTGATGCACTATCTGATATAGCATAAGGAATTATCACCTTATCATAGTGTTGTATTATTCCACACGAATAAGCTACATTTGGAACATAACCTTCTCTTTCAATGCTATTTGGACTAATTAATGGTTTGTCTAAACTAGCCAATAATTTACTCGGATTGTCAATATCTAATAAACTTGCACTGATTACATATTTACGCAAAGGACCAACGGCATGAGTAAGCAATAACCAGCCAGAAGGTGTCTTTATTGGACTTCCGCTGTTTCCTATTTGTGTCACTTCCCAAACTCTTTCGGGTTCTTGAAGTATTTCGTATTTGTCCCAAAAATAGAGATTATCAGAATACATTATTGAAATACTACGACCGCCTTGTCTGCCAATCATTGCGTATTTGCCGTTTATTTTTTCAGGAAAAAGTGCCATTCCTTTGTCGGTGGCAGCTTTTCCATAAAGCGAATGTATTGAAAATGATTTAAAATCAGAGGTTTCAATGAGTTTTATTTTTATGTTAGAGCCGTTGTAAGCCGTATAAGTTCCAATATAGCGATTTCCCGTTTCATCTGTAAATTTTACAAATCTAACATCTTCCATTCCCATGGATTCTGATTTGGTTAAAGGGAAAATTAATTGGCTATTTATGGCTAAATCTGAGCGAAATACTATTTCGTAATTGTTATCAAAAATTTCTGTTAAGATAAATTTTGCTATTTGAAATTTTGTTTCATTTGTTTTTTTGAGATTTTGTAATTTATCAAAGGCTTCTTCACTTGTAAATTCTTCGGGTAAAAGTTCAACTATTGAGTTGTCAAATTCTTTAAAGAATTTAGCTCTTTCTTTTATAAAAGATTTTTGAAATTTTTTATTTTCAACCTGCTCTGGACAAACTAAAGTTGAGGAGTCGTTATCAACAAAAATCTCACCTTTTTTTGATATTGTTCCAGTTGAAAACGCAATGGACGAAATATGCCCCTCTCCTGTGGCTCTTAGGCTCATTACAAATCGGAGTTCTCCTTCTTTTAATTCGTTTTGATTTGGGTGCGCCACAATTGAGGGATTGAACAACGCTGCCGATTGTACCGAATATTCTTTTGTAAGAAATGAACCCAACAAAAGTTTTCTTGATTTGGAAAAACTTTCTTCTTTTGGAATAAATTTTTCTATTATTTTATAATGTTTTAGAAGAATTTCTTTAAAATAACTATGTCTATTTTCAAATTCGTTCAATACATTTTTCAATGTTTTTTCAACTATTTTTTTGTCTAAAGACGAAACCATTGAAACGATTTTTTCTATTCTTTCTTTTCTACCTAAAGTAAGAAATAAAGGAATAACTCTTTTCGAATTTGCTTTGAGTATTATTTTTGTTCTATTTATCATTTTTTTGAAAAATTGTCAATTGTTATTGCTTGTCTTTGTTGTTTTATTCTTTGGCTACACGTTTAGTACTGGACATTATTTTATTTTTTTGACAGGATTTACAGTATTGATTTTTATCCTGTTACGAAATACATGATAAACAACACTGTCCAACTTTACGTGGGTAGCCTATTCTTTTAAGCCCGATGAAACCATGCTACTGATAAAATGTTTCTGGAAAATGGAATAAGCCACCATAATTGGCAAAGCCAAAAGTACTGCCGAAGCTAATTTTACGCCCAGTTGAGCTTCAGACCTGCCTCCTACTGCAAATAATGTTACTAATTGAGGCATTGTCATAAGGTTTTCGTCTCTGATTACAATTAATGGCCACAACACATCGTTCCATGAGTTCATAAATGTTATAATACTTACAGTTATTAGAGTAGGGATAATGTTTGGCCACAATACTTGAAAAATAATTCGTACTTCACCACAACCATCAACTCGTGCTGCATTTATTAAATCGTTGGGAATGCTTTTAAAAGTTTGACGAAACATAATAATAGCAAATGCACTATTTAGAGCAGGAATAATTAGTGCTGCAAAAGTATCTACCCACCCCAGTTTTACCATTATAATGTAGTTTGGTATAAGTGTGATTTGAAAAGGCAAAGTCATAGTAAAAATGATGATAAAGAATATTAAATCTCTGCCTTTAAAATCAATTTTAGCCAAAGCATAACCTACCATAGAACCGAATACCAATACTCCAAAAGTTGAAATAACAGCAACGATTGTACTATTTAATAAAGCTCCCCAAATAGGAATTTTTGAAATCATCATTCGGTAATTCTCAAAAGTCAATTTGCTGGGTATTAAGCTAAAATCGCTAATTAAACTTTCTGGCGTAAGCGATGCAATAAACATCCAATAAAATGGATACAAAAATGAAAGTGATGCGCCTGTTAATAAGATATATAATAATGGTTTTGTTGAAGTTTTCATGAAATTATATTGTTAAATTGTTGAATGCTTAGTGTATTAAGACATAAATTTCTAAAGTAAAAATACTGATATCTTCATGTGACACTATGTAATAGTGGCACGTTGCAACCTGCCACTATTACTTAGAAAAATATACAGACATTTTTATACGTTTCTATCTTAACGCTTGTCTTTCTGATAATTTAAAAGACTTCAGAAATTTATGTCTTGATACATTAGTATGTTTTTTCTGCAAAGCAGAAAAAATATATTAAATAATTGGCTCTTAAAGTTTATTTACGCACAAATTTATTTTTACTTTTTAATTACCTGATAAATAAACTTTATGAACCTTTTTTATTTAATTAATCATCACTTTCAATTGTATATTTTTGTATAACCACAACTATCAGAATAATAAACGCAAAGAAAACACCTAAAGTGGCTGAATACCCCATGTGGTAGTAATCAAATGCTTGTTTGTAAATGTATAACATGGCAGATAATGTACTGTTTAAAGGACCTCCGCTTGTCATAATGTAAGGTTCTATAAATAAACCAAATCCACCAATTGTAGATAAAATTGTAACCATAAAAATGGTTGGATTAATGGCAGGAATGGTTATGTGTTTGAATTTTTGCCAAGAAGTTGCTCCTTCAACGTCTGCCGCTTCGTAGAAAGTTGTTGGTACTGATTGTAAGCCAATTAGGAAAAGTATAACGTACAAACCTACATTTTTCCAAGTTGCCATTATGGCAATAGAAATCATGGCAACATTTTCACTTATTAGCCATTCAACTTTACCTAAGCCAATACCTGTTAGTAATCTATTGAATATGCCCGATTCAAAACCATATAATTGTTGCCACAAAATAGTAACAACTACACCCGAAATGATTACTGGCAAAAAAAATGTAGCCCTAAAAAGTCCTTTCAGAAATATTTTCTGTTTTAAAAAATAAGCCAGTACTAATGCAACAATTATTTGTCCTGGTATATGTATTACTAAGAAAACGAAAGTGTTAAAAATTGCTTTCCAAAATAATCTGTCTTCAAAAAGACGAACAAAATTATCAAAACCTACATACTCCATTGGCGAAATAATATTCCATTTGTGAAATGTTAACACAATGGAAAATACTACGGGAAAAGAAACAAATGTTATTAAATGCAACAAATAAGGTGTTACAAGAAAATAGGGTGTCAGTCGTTTTTTAAGTTTTCTTTTTTGCATTTTTTTTAGAATTTACTGACAAAGTCAGATTTTATTGGAAATATTAAGTAAGGAAGAATCCTTATTTCGCACGTAATAATACATTTACGGCTTTTTCGGCATCAGCTATTGCTTTTTCAGGACTTTTGATGTTGTAAATTACACAAGATTCGTATTCTTGCGAAATTATATCTAACACTTCATTAATAAGCTCCGAATTATCAACTCCTTTAATGTGTTTTGCTTGGCAAGCAAATACTTTCAATTTTGGATTTTTATCAAAATAATCTTGGAACATTTTAGAATCTTCTAAATTTTTTCTTCGAGGTAATTGATTTGTTTTTTCAAGAAATACCAAATCTCCTTGCTCGTCAATCATTGTTTTTATAAACTCAACAGCTAAAGCTGGATTATCGCATGTTTTGAAGACAACAATACTTTTAGGATCGCCATAAGTATAAATTGGACCTGTGTGATTATCAGGAATTGGCATTGGGTAGAAATCAAATTCCAAATCGTTGGATTTGAATTTTTCAAGGTAATTTATTTCCCAAGGACCTGTAAATTTTGTAGCAATTTTTTGGTCTAAAAAAACATCTTGTCCAGCAGAAAGACGGGCTTTTGTGAAATAGTTATTTTTGTATAATTCTTGCAAAAAAGCAAAAACTTCAATGGCATATTTGTTATTGAAAGCTGCTTTATTGCCTTTTATTAACGGCATTCCATCAGAAGCTGCTAAATATAGCGGATAAAAATTAAATAATCGTTGATACCAAATTACTTTTACTGAAGTATTTCCAATCCATTGGTCAATGTAGCCATCGTTATCGGTATCTTGTTTGAATTTTTTTGCAGCACTCAAATATTCTGAATACGTTTGTGGAACAGAATCGAGTCCTAATTTCCTAAAAATCCCTTTGTTGTAAAGGGTCATTATTGGATTAATTTTCCAAGGAACTTGATAAATATGTCCATCTGAAGAGGTTATTTCATTGATTGTGAGAGAATCACAACGTGTTTTAATAAATTCGGTGAAGCCTTTAATGGTATCAAGTGCGATTAGAACTTTTGCTTTTGCGTAAAATTCAACGCTTCCTTGCCACATATTTGCATAAATATCTGGGGTGGTTTCACCCACCACAGCGGCTAAAATAATTTCTTCACTTGATTGTCCTTCAGGTACAGGCTGATAGGTAATTTGCTTGTCTGGATTGGCTTTGTTCCATTGTTCTACTCTGTCAGAAGCAAAATTAATTTCTCCAAAATTATTTGATGACCAGTAACTTAACGAGTAGTCATTATTTGATTTCTGCTTACTTCTACTTTACGAACTTAAAAGATATTGAAAATAAAATGTTTAGCATTCTT
>JAOZVK010000478.1 GCA_029938185.1 Bacteroidales bacterium
CAATGTTATATGTTAAATAACAGACAGTTATGTGTTAGCCTGACGGCGATGGGGCGATGCCCCATGTTATGTTTTATCGCTCTTTCAGAGCTTGTTTTAACATCCTAAAGTAGACCCAGTAAGTAGTCATATAAAAAAAAAATCTGTACTTGCATTTTTTCGAGCCATTTTATTTTGTACATAAATTTAAAATTGATAAAAATTAATTATGTTAAAACATTTATTTGAAAAAATACTTTTTTTCAGTATATTTATTCTAATATTAAATATTCAAAACAGTTTTTCGCAGGAAAAGACTTTTGGAATTAGAGGGTATGCAAATCTTGCTAGTTTTGTTGGAAGAGATATTGATTCTGAGCTAAGTAATAAATTTGGGCTTGGTCTTAATTTGTACGTTGATATTCCTGTTGATTATGTTATTTCTGTTCAAACAGAGCTTGGTTTTTCACAAAAAGGTGCAATATTTACTAAGCAAGTTACACGAAACGGAATTTTATCAGTAGATGCAAGTTTAAGTTATATTACTCTCCCGATTTTGTTTAAAGTTCAAAACAACAGCATAATATCAGCATATATTTTGGGTGGTCCCGAATTTGGATATTTAATTACTACAAATGTACAAAAAAAAGCAGTTGTTAATACTGTAGAAGTTATTCCTGAACAATATTATCCATATACCTTTAGTAAATTTGATTTAAATCTTGTAGTTGGCGGAGCTATTATGTACAGAGGCATTTATGTTGAAGCCAGATATAACCTTGGTGTACGTAGTGTGTATGAGGGCAACAATAATCCAGATACTAGAAATAAAGTAATATCATTTGCAATTGGATATAGAATGGATTTTAGGAAAAAAAGGAGAAAAAGAAGATAAGCATAATTGATAATGAAAAGACTTTTATGTATGCATATTAGATAAGTGAATAGTTAAAAGTGAAAGAATGCATTTTTTTATTAGAGCTGTTCATTTCATATATTTTTTGGCTTTTAAAGTATATTTTTACAATTTAAGCAACTTATATATCAAGTGCTATAAACATTTATGCGTAAGCAAAATAAAAAGGCTCTATGAGCCTATTTTTTCAACTTTTATTATATTAATTGGACAAATATTTGCAGCTTCAGAATTACTATCATACTCATCGTCTGATGTTTTAACAATATAAATACCTTTTTTTTCGATGGAATCAATTAAATAGCTCTTTCCATCATCCATGCTCATATCCCAACGGTCGGGGGCAACTTCTACACAGTAGTTACAACCTATACATCTTATTCTATGGTGAATTATTCTAATCATAAGCTCTTTGACTTTAAACATTAACAATTTTATAAAGTTTGTCCGACCTTCTCACAGTTTGTTTTATAGGAATAGAAACCGACTGACCTTTAACAGCCTTATTTGTATTTAATAATTCAACTCGCATTTCCTCAATTTCTGTTTCAATAACTCCGGTAGTCGGTCCGGTTATAAGTATTTCATCGCCAATATTTAGCTCACCAGTTTGAATCAAAAATTCGCCTACATTGATTTTACTAAAATAGTTTGTTCCTTTGCCTATATATATTTTTCGTTTAGTAGCTTTAGAGCCATAATCTTTACTCCATTCGCCTAATTTTCGACCAAGGTAATATCCGTCCCAAAAACCTCTGTTAAAAACTGTTTGTAATTCTTCTTCCCATTTTTTTACTTTTTGTTTTGAAAAAGTACCATCAAAATACGAATCTACAGCTTCTCTGTAACATCTGCATACAGTTTTTACATATTCGGCTGGGCGTGCTCTACCTTCTATTTTTAGAACCTTAACACCCGAATCTATTATTTTATCAATAAAACCTATTGTACTTAGGTCTTTTGGCGACATAATATACTCATTATCTATTTCTAATTGGTTTCCAGTTTCTTTTTCGGTAACAGTATATGCTTTGCGGCAAGTTTGCAAACATGCTCCTCTGTTTGCCGATGAATTTTGTTCATGTAGGCTCAAATAACATTTTCCCGAAATAGCCATACATAATGCCCCATGTGCAAAAATTTCAATTTTTATTAATTCGCCAGAAGTACCTTTTATTTGCTCCGATTCTATTGATTTGCATATTGCAGCAACTTGTTTTAGACTCAACTCGCGAGCTGTAACAATTACATCTGCAAAAGGTGCATAAAATTTTAATGTTTCTATATTGCTTACATTCAACTGAGTAGAAATATGAATTTCAACACCAATAGAAGAAGCATAGCTAATAACCGATTGGTCTGATGCAATTATCGCCGTAACTCCAACTTGTTTTGCAGTATCAACAATTTTTTTCATCAGCTTTAAATCATGGTCATATATTATTGTATTTATAGTTAAATAAGTTTTAATATTATTACTATTGGCTATTTCTACAATTTTTGTTAAATCATCAGTAGTAAAATTATTTGACGATTTGGCACGCATATTTAGTTGTTCAATTCCAAAATAAACAGAATTTGCTCCTGCCTGAATTGCAGCCATCAATGACTCATAAGAACCTACCGGAGCCATTATTTCAATATTATTTGTTTTATTCATTTGTAATTTCGATAATTTTATCAATATTAATTTCACGCATGCATTTAAAATGCTTTTTAGGACATTTGCTAAATCCTATTTTTGAACAAGGGCGACATTTTAGATTTTCAACTTCTATTATTTTAGAATCTTTTTGTGGCAAATACGGATACATACCAAACTGAGGTATTGTATTTCCCCAAACCGAAACTATTTTTTTCTTAAATGCTGCTGCAATATGCATTAAACCAGTGTCGTGCGATATTACAAGTTTGGCTTGTTCAACAATTGATGCCGATTGATTTAAACTAAACTTACCACATGCATTAAATACATTATTATCTGTTGCCTTGTCAATTTGTTCACCCTCGCCTACATCTTCTTTTCCGCCCAGTATAATAATTGCTTTATTTATTTTTTTACAAATCTTAATAATTATATCCAATGGTATTTTTTTGGTATAATGTTGCGCACCAATAACAAAAGCAATATATCCATTGTGAAATAAATCGGGAAAACTACTTTTTATATCCACCTTGTCCAATTCCGAAATAAAATAATCTAAGCCTTTACCATCATTTTTTGTGTCAAAAACCTTAGTACAATCAAGATACCTTTCAACAATATGTTTTTCGGGTAATTTGTTTTTTTTTAAATTTACAATCAACCATTTTTCATAATTAATTTTATCAAACGAAAATGATACTTTTCTAAGTTTGTTTTTAACCCTAAATGTTCTTAGATTTTTATGTAAATCAATTATATAATGAAAATGTTCTTTTTTTAGTTCGCTAATTAGTTCACTAAAATCTTTTTTCAAAAGATGAATTTTGTCAATATACGCATTATTTTCAACTACTGTTAAGTATTGGTTTTTTGTAAGAAAATGAACTTCTGCATTTTCAACTTGTTGTTTTAAAGCTCTTATTACAGGAGTTGTTAATACTATATCTCCTATTGAGCTAAATCTGATTATTAAAAATTTTACTATCAACATTTTTTTTAAATATTAGCTTTTTTACAAAAGTAGGTCAAAGATCTTTAGAACATTAGCATAAATCCTTTATTAAGTTTTTTATATTTTTCAATTTCTGCTCTTAAAAATTTTATCTGTTGAGAAGCAATAAATTCTCTAAAAATTTCTAAATTTTCTTTTTCTTCAGTTTCATTTAATTTGTCAATATATGCAACTCTATCTTCGGTAAAAATCTTTATTAATGTTTCGTTATGATATAGTTGTATATAATTCATAAGCAGTCTTGCCATTCGTCCATTTCCATCACCAAAAGGGTGAATATTTACAAAATTGTAGTGAATATCCGATGCAAGTTTTATAATATTGCTACCTTTTACATTATCAATTTTGTTATTTACAGAATTACATAAACTTTGCAGCAATCTTGAAACTTTCTTAAAATCAGGAAAATATTTTTTATCTACATAAACTTGTACAAGTCGTAAATCACCTTTTGAACTATCAAAACTACCCAAAACAGTATTAGTAAATTCACCAGTATTTTTCATTAATATTGCACTAATCTCTCTGATAAAATCAATTGACAATTTTCGTTTATTCTTAGCTTGTTCTATAATATACTGAAACGCAGCAAAATGGTCTTTTATCATCAAATGGTCTTTAAGTCGTTTACCAGCTGCTGTAATGTCATTTTCTAACAATACTTTTGTGTCTGTTTCGCTTAAAGAACAACCTTCTATTTTTGTAGAATGCCAAACAATCGAAATCATACAAAATTTCTCATAATCAAGAACATTTTGTAAGTCAAGTTTTTGATATTCTTTTTTTAATCTATTTAATTCTGCCCACATATTATATTGATTTTATAATATTTATACTTTAAATGGTACAATTATTCAATGGTACAATGGTACAATGGTACAATGGTACAATGGTACAATGATACAATGGTACAATGGTACAATGGTACAATGCTTTGATTAATAATTGATAACAGTTTGTTAATGTTAAAAC
>JAOZVK010000071.1 GCA_029938185.1 Bacteroidales bacterium
AATTAGCATGATACAAATTTATTGATTATTAACACCCCAGTCGAAGACCTTATATAGGGCTTTCAAAACCATCAATAATTAAAACAGCTTTATTAAATTGTGTTTTATTATTAATATTGTAAAATAAATATTCGTTATAGAAATCTAAACTTGAATTTATTTCTAATTCTTTATATTTTGTTTTATGAATAATTGAAGGAGGTTTGTAGTTTTTATTAATTATTTCTTTTTCAAATATATTTAACACTTTTTTTTTGTAAATGCCTATCATAGGCTCAATAGTTTTTTCATGTTTAGCAATTACAATATCATAATCGTTTGAATTAATTAACATATAATCAATTAAGCCCTTATTTAAAAAAACAGAGTCACAGCTTACAATAATATTTATATCTGTATCCGATTTTTTTAAAGCCGAATATAATCCACTAACTGGTCCTATGTTTTTATATTCATCATACACTATTTGAGCATCTAAAAAATCATAATCGTTTGAATTTGCACTTATGATAATTTTATTTGTAAACAATTTCAATAAATCATAAATATATTCGATAACTCTTTTATTATTTAATTTTAATAAAGCTTTGTTCTGCCCCATTCTTGAGCTTTTACCACCTGCTAAAATTATACCTGTTATATTATTATTCATTCTTTTACAATGTGTAATATAAGTAATCTAACAATCGACTTTCATATTTTATTAAACTACATATTAGAATATTAATAAAATGCGTAAGCAACATTAAATAGGTCGAAGACCTTAATGAGACTCCAACCAGTTGCTACCAACACCATGCTCAATTGTTAGTTTTACTGTTAAATCAACAGCATTTTCCATTTCTTGTTTAACAATTTTTGTAATATCATCAAGTTCCGATTTTTTTACATCAAAAACTAACTCATCATGAACCTGTAAAATCATTTTACTTTTATACTTTGATTTTATTTTTGCATGAATACTAATCATAGCTTTTTTTATAATATCGGCAGCCGAACCTTGAATTGGAGCATTTATTGCGTTCCTTTCGGCATTACTTCTCAAAAGATGATTTCTTGAATTTATATCTCTAAGATACCTTTTTCTGCCTTCAATAGTACTCACATAAGCTTTTTTTCGAGCCTCATCAATACATTTGTTCATATACTCTTTTACCTTTGAATATGATGCAAAGTAACCATCAATCAATTCTTTAGCTTCCGCTCTTTTTATATTAAGATTTTGTGCCAAACCAAATGAAGAAATACCATATATAATTCCAAAATTTGCCGATTTAGCTTTTGCTCGCATATCTCTGTCTACATCATTTATATCTACTTTAAATATTTTTGCAGCAGTTTCGGAATGTATATCTTTTTGTTCTCCAAAAGCTTCAATCATATTTTCGTCTTGGCTTAAATGAGCCATCAATCGTAACTCAATTTGCGAATAATCGGCAGATAGTAATACATTGTCTTCAACCGATGGAACAAATGCTGTTCTAATTTTTCGTCCATCTTCTGTTCTAATTGGAATATTTTGTAAATTCGGATTATTTGAACTTAATCTACCAGTAGTAACAACAGCCTGATTAAAAGATGTATGTATTCTATCTGTTCTTTTATTTATTAGTTTTGGTAAACTATTTACATAAGTTGTCAGTAATTTCTTTAATGACCTGAAATTTAATATTTTTTCTATTATTACATGTTTGTTTTTCAGTTTAACGAGTTCGGCTTCACCAGTTGAGTATTGTTTGGTTTTAGTTTTTTTAGGATTATCTATTATTTTCATTCTATCAAACAATATTTCACCCAATTGTTTTGGCGATGAAATATTAAACTCAGTTTCAGCCAAAATGTGTATTTCGGTTTGAAGTTCTACAATTTTTTCTCGTAATTCTTCCGAATATTTATCTAATTTGTTTTTATCTATTTTTACTCCTTGTTTTTCCATATCTGCCAAAACATAAATCAAAGGCATTTCCACTTCCATTGCAAGTTTATGTAGATTGTTATCAATTAGTTCTTTCTCAATCAATGGTTTTAATTGCCAAGTAATATCAGCATCTTCGCATGCATAATCTTTAATTTTTTCAACACTAACTGTTCTCATAGTTCTTTGTTGCTTTCCTTTTTTACCGATTAGTTCTTCAATAGATACAGGAGTGTATTGTAAATAGCTCTCTGATAACTTAGTAAGATTATGTCTACTATCTGGGTGTATAAGATAATGTGCAATCATTGTATCGAACAACTCGCCTTGCACATCTACATTATACCATTTTAGCATCAAAATATCATACTTTATATTTTGTCCTATTTTTTTTATTTTGCTATTTTCAAAAACATCTTTAAATTCGCTAACAATCTGTAATGCCTCTGTTTGCACGCTTGGTATAGGAACATAATATGCTTCATGGTTTTTAAACGAAAAAGATATTCCAACCAATTCCGATTCGTTTGGATTTATTCCTGTAGTTTCAGTATCAAAACAAAATTCAGTTGTTTTGTTTAATAATTCTATCAAATCTAATCTTTTCTCACCACTATCAACATAATGATAATTATGTTCAATATCTTTGATTGTTGAAAAAGTACTTATCTGACTATCAGTATTTGTTTCGCTAAAATCGAATAGGGAATTTTTTACTGCCTCTGTTTCTTGTTTTGGTTCTGAAAACAATCTTCGTGCAAGAGCAACAAATTCAAGTTCATCAAAAATTCCTTTTAGCTTGTTTTGGTCAATATCCTTTATCTTACATTCATCTTCATTGTATTCAACAGGTACGTTAATATCAATTGTTACAAGTTGTTTTGATATTTTAACTAAATCTTTACTTTTAGCAATATTTTCTTTTTGTTTTCCTTTAAGTTTTACTAAATTTCTATAAAGATTATCAATACTATTGAATCGGCTAATTAGCTTAATTGCTGTTTTTTCGCCAACTCCTGGCACTCCTGGAATATTATCAACATTATCGCCCCATAGTGTCAGTATATCTATAAACTGTTCGGGGTTTTCAATTTTATATTTTTCCTTTACTTCTTTTAACCCAACAATTTCTGCACTATTTCCTCCCTTTTTAGGTTTATACATAAAAATATTCTCCGAAATTAACTGAACATAATCTTTATCTGGAGTCATCATGTACACAGTAAAACCTTTTTTTTCGGCTTGTTTTGCCAAAGTTCCAATAACATCATCAGCCTCAAAGCCTTCCATTTCATAAATAGGAATATTAAACCCCTTTACAATTTCTTTTATATATGGTACCGCTTTTATAATATCTTCTGGAGTTGGCGACCTATTTGCTTTATATTGAGGATATATTTCTCTTCTAAAAGTTGGCGAAGGCAAATCAAAAGCAATTGCTATGTGTGTTGGTTTTTCTTTTTTTAAAATATCATCAAGAGTATTCGTGAAACCCAACATTGCAGAAGTATTCAAACCACTCGAATTAATTCTTGGGTTTTTTATAAAAGCATAATAAGCTCTGAATATTAGAGAATATGCATCTAATAAAAATAATTTCTTTTCATTTTTCATGTTTAATTATATTTTTAATGGTACAATGGTTCAATGGTTCAATGGTACAATGGTACAATGGTACAATGGTTCAATGGTACAATGGTACAATGATTCAATGGTACAATGATTCAATGGTACAATGATTCAATGGTACAATGGTACAATATTTTGATTAATAAGTATTCTTACAAAAGTTCTTCGATATTTGGTTTTGTACAATTAACTACATAATAGTAATTTACAAAAATGCGTAAGCCATATTAAACAGGTCGAAGACCTTAGTTATCAGAAGCAAACCACTCTGCATATGAATTTGCAGTTTCATGAAGTTTAATACTGAAAAGTTCAACATTTTTCTGTAAATGTTTTTTTAGTATTTTTGCAAAATAAATAACAAGATTTTCACATGTTGGCTGATAATCAACAAAATGAATTCTAATAAACATTTCTTCGCTTGATTTTGATAAACTAAGTTTCGATTTTGAATTAAGTATAATTGAATGGTCAAATTTATTAACAATCAATTTATTAACTATTTTTTTTAAATCGCCAAAATCCATTACCATTCCCAGTTTGGGGTTTTCTATATCGTTTATTGGTTCACCAATTAAAGTTACAAAAAGTTTGTACGAATGTCCATGTATGTTTTTGCATAATCCATCGTACTGATATAGGGCATGAGATGTTTCAAACGAAAATTCTTTTGTAATTCTTATTTTTGTCATTCTTAATTTTTATGTTAAGGTCTTCGACCTATTTAATTCATAATTCGTAATTATTTATTATCTGATAGTCATCAATTTGTTTTTTTTATGTATCAAAATTAATACCCAACAAATATATTTTGCGTTTGTCTCCTTAATATTTTTGTGCATATTTTTTTTCTTTAATTTGCTCAATGGCTTTTTTGGAACTTTGATATATTTTAAACTCAGGCTACCCGTCAGAAGTTGGACAGTCTTGTTTTTCTAGTAGTTTTAATCATAAAATTAAAGTAAAGATTAGCAAAACTTTGCGAAACTTTGCGTCAAACTTTGCGTCAAACTTTGTGTAACTTTGCGGTTAAAAAGCGGCTAACTTAAAACTGGTAGCCTAAAATATTTTTCAAGTTCTTCAATTGTCCAACCTACTATTTGCGAATATTTACGATTCATTGTAATATCAACAAGATTATTCAAATCTGAAAAAATTGAAACCTGACTAAATTTTGAAACTCCTGTGATAAATAGAAATTTTATAAAAGAGTCTGAATCTTTGAATACAGAATAGAAATTTTTGAGTATTTTACGGTTTGCATCAGCTTGAAGAATATCGTCCATATAGTCAATAATAGGTTTGTTATATTCGTCTATTATTATGGCTACTTGTGCTTTTGGGGATAATTTAATTATTATCTCTTCAAATTTTTTAGCATTTGAAGTCATTTCTAATTGCATGGAATAATCTTTAGCAATTTTATTTAATTGTAAACTAATCGCTTGCTCTAAACCAAGTTTATAGTGGTCAATATTTGAAAATGAAATTTTAATAACTGGATAAGTTTTTTCCCAGTCCCACTTGTCATAAATCCACAAACCTTTGAAATATCTTTTGTTACCCAAGTATATTTCTTTTATTGTGTTCGCAAGTAATGACTTCCCAAACCTGCGAGGACGTGATAAGAAATAGTATTTTCCACTTGTTATTAATTGATAAATATTTTCAGTTTTATCAACATAAATACAATTATCTTTTATAACCTCAGAAAACTCTTGTCTTCCTAATGCAAGTTTTTGTTTCATAATTTTATGTTTTATAATGCAAATATACAAAAAATATAAAACAAATTGACAAAATAAGTAGTTTTCAAAAAGTTTTTCGGTACTTGTTTTTACACAACTATCAGTATAGCAATTGGTTGTATAAACAAGTAAGCCGTATTAAATAGGTCAAAGACTTAATTTATCACTAAACAGTTACAAAAAAAAGCTGTCCCCAATTAATGGACAGCTTTTAAAACGATTAAGTATTCTAACTTTTTTCTTGCATTTAACTAAGTTAATAAGGTTTAATGCTGATTAAACAATTCAGAACAAACTAAAACCTTAGTTTACTGAAAAGTCGGAAAAACTTTTTTAATTAACATAAATGCTCTGATTTACAAGATATTACCAAAACACCTTGTGTTTTTATTATTATCTATAAATCAGGCTGTTAAAAAACAAACACATACTTTTCCCGACTTTTCAGTAGTTTAAGTAAATATTATTTGTGTTTGAAGACCATCGCACATTTCATAGAAATCACCAATTGTAATAATTGAATCAACTTCATCAGACAAATCTTCTTTTTTAAGTTTAAACATATCAACAGCAAGTTTACAAGCAAATATTTCGCCACCACCTGCAGTAATCATTTCAAGAAATTCATCAACAGGAGGCATATCAAGCTCGTCCATTTGTTTAAGCATCATTGACGAAACAGCACTTTCAACTCCTGGAACTCCTCCAAGCCATGTTGGAAAAGGCATTCCTCCTGGCATTCTCATTGCAGGATTACCAACAGTTGAAGTATGTAGTTTATTCATACGTTTTTTTGTAATTGCATCAAGTCCAAAAAAAGTAAAGAAAAGTTTTGTTTCAATACCTTCCATAACAGCACCATTAGCCATAACAAGTGATGCATAAACATCTTCTATACTACCCTTAGCACATATTAGTGCAACTTTTTTTATAGGAAATTTTTTTTCTTCGCTCATTGTTAAAAATATTTATTGTTAAAAGTTAAATACAACTTGCTGGTTTTGGAATTCCTGCCAATAAAGTTGCTTTTTTTAATGGTGCACCTGGAAATAATTTGTAAAATTCTTTAATACTTGCAATACCCGATTTTCCAATTGATCTGATAGTTAAACTTCCACCAGTGTTATATTTATCTCTGATAAATTCAAGTACTTTATAATGTGTTTCGGTTAATTCTAAATTAACTTCTTTTGCCATATCGGCAGCAACTTCTCTTGACCATTGACTTGCATCAGTAAAGTAACCATCTTCAGAAACATTAACAGTTTTTCCAGCATATTCTTTTGTAGCCATAATCTATAATTTTTAAAAGTTAATAATTTTTTGTTAAATATTTAATTAGCATAAATTTATGCTATTATGTATTTCTGTTAATTATATACATCATGCGTAAGCGTTATTAAATAGGGTCAAAGACCTTATTTTTGAGAATTTTTAATTAATTGTTGCATAAATGTAATCATAAAACCCATTCCCTTTTTCATTTCGGGCGAACTCATTGCTCTAAATGTTTTCCACATCGAATAACTTGGAGCCTTATCAAAGTCCATTTCTTTATATACAGAAATGGCTCCACCCATAGAATCCAGCATTTCGGGTTGTGTAACACTTTTTACAAGTTCCAGCATTGTTACAACATTGGCTGATAATGCTTTTACATCATCAAGAGTAAAATGTGAAACAACCTTATCTGTTAAATTCATAAATTCTTTCAAAAAGTCTAAATATCCTTTTTGTTCATATTCAGCTAAAAGTGCAATTGAATCAAGTCCTACTTGGTTAACAATTGGAGTTAAATCTTTGAGTAAATCATTAGCACTTTCGAGAGTTTCAAGCATTTGGTTAAACGTTCCAATATTCCTAACAAGCTTTATTGATAAAGCTCCTAGTGCTTCATAGTCAAGTTCGATTCCTGCTTTGTCCAAAGCTGTAACTGATGTTGTAAAAACATCTTTACCTACGATAGATAAATCACTTACAAGGTCATCAACCTCTTGTCTTCTTAATCTTTGACTGTTAATTTCTTCAAGAACAAGATCAAGTTTACGATTTATTTCGTTTATTTGATTCTGAGTATTATCCTGTGACATAGTATATTGTCTTTAAAATATTATTTTAGTATTTCAGAAATGTTAAGCAAAAAATGCTTATTAATTAAGTTTTTTGCCAGCCATGTACATTTCTGAAGGTATTGGCATTTCTTTTCCTTTCAACAATACATGCCAGTAAATCCAACGGAATAATAGTTTACCATAATGATTCATTCTTGTTTCTTTAAGCAAGCCAAATGGACCTATGCCTGGAAATGGGAATGAACCCGGTAGTGGTTCAGTATCATAATTAAAATCAATCAAAGCTCCTTTACCAAAACCAGTTTCTATATAACAATTTGAGTGTCCGTCAAATTTAGCAGTTGTTGGTCTTCCTTCGATTGCACACATTAGGTTTTCGTAAACAACTTCGGCTGCAAAATGAACAACAGAACCAGCTTTTGAAGTTGGAATGTTTGCTGCATCACCAAGTACAAATATATTGTCAAATTTAGTTGATTGTAGGGTGTATTTATCAGTAAGTACAAAATCCATATCATCACCAAGATTACTTCTACCAATTAGTGGGTCTCCCATATGAACAGGAATTGTAACCAAGCAGTCAAATGGTACTTCTTTTTCATCGTATGATACAATTTTTTTACCTTTGTTATCAACTTTTTCCATATAGAAATCGGGAATAACATTTATATTTTTTTCTTTAAGTAAATTACCCAAAACTTTTGATGCTCTTGGTTTTGTAAAAGCTCCTGACATTGGAGTAACAAATGTAATATTTACTTTATCTCGCAAACCTCGTTCTACAAAAAATGCATCAGCAAACATTACAAATTCAAGTGGGGCAACTGGGCATTTTATTGGATTATCAGCAATGTTTAATACAAGTTCGCCACCTTTCCATGTTTTAAAAAACTCACCAAGTGCAATCGAACCTTCAATTGTATAAAAATCAAAAACATTTTTATGCCATAGGTTTCCTTTCATTCCTAGTGTTTCCTCTGGAACAATTCTAACTCCAGTTGATACTACAAGAAAATCATAGTTTATGACAACACCATCTTCTAAAATTACTTTGTTGTTTTCACCATCAACCTTATCAATTTTTGATAGAATAAAGTTTACACCCATTGGTATAAAATCAGCTTTTGGTTTAATCACATCTTTTTTCTTATACATCCCAAAAGGAATAAATAAAAATCCGGGTTGGTAATAATGAGTTTTATACTGGTCAATTATTGTAATATCCCATTCACTTCTATCAAGTGTCTTTCTCATTTTATTAGCCATTATTGTGCCACCTGTACCTGCACCTAATATTACTAATTTTTTCATCTTATATTTTTTACGTGAAATTTTGATTATTTGTGACATCAAAAGTATGCAAGAAATTACATATTTAGATATTTATCTGTATGTTAAACAGCAAGGTGGTCATTGATATATATCAATGTTTTATTTATTGAATAACAAAATATTATTCATACATTTGTAAATCCGTATTATTTATTTTAACAATATAATATTATTATGGCAAGAATAACAAAACCTGAAAGCTGCATGCGATGTCCTTATAAGTCTGAATATCTTAGTTTATTAGATGCTAAAGATATAAATTTGATACAAGAAAATTGTATAATTGTACATTTTAGAAAAGGGGAAACAATATGCAAACAAAATACAGATGTAACCCATGCCTTATATTTAGCAAAGGGAACAGTTAAAAAATATATAGAGGGAAAAAGCAAAAATTTGATTTTAAAAATTATAAGTTCAGGAAAATATATTGGATTACAAACACTATTTGGAACCTTAATTTATAATTATACCGTTACTGCTATTGAAGATTCTATGGTATGTATGATTAATTCTAATTTTTTTGTTGAACTAACAAAACAAAATCCTGAATTTTTATTCAAAATAACTCAAACAATAAGTACTTCAACAAATTATGTTTATAAAAAAATTAGTGATATAAATCAAAAACAATTAAGAGGTCGTTTGGCTGATACAATATTGTATTTTTCCGAAACTGTATATAAATCAAATGAATTTGAATTTAAGCTAACAAGAAGAGAATTAGCTGAATTTTCATCAATGTCAATGGAAAATGCTGTTAGGATTTTGACCGAATATAGAAAAGAAGGAATAATTATTACAAAAGGTCGTTATATTAAGATACTTCAACCTGATTTATTAAGAAAACTAAGTGAGATTGGTTAAAGGTCTTCTACCTATCTTTTAATGCTTACGCACATGATGTACAAAATATACTATAGGAATCGTTAAAAAATAATTTTAAGATTTGTTTTTTGTAAGATATTTATATTTAGGTGTAAACCAATTTGTAATTAGTAATTTATAATTCGTCATTTCCCAAATAATAGTTAATATGAACGAAAAAGATATTAATATAACAATTGTTCATACTTCGGATATAATATTGTATGGTTTATGTAATATTATTGAAAAATGTTGTATTAATAATGTTGTTTCAGTAAAAAATATTTATGATATACCTGATTATCCCAATATTTTGGGCTATAATTTACTCATTTTACCAAAATCAGTTTACGAAAAAAATATTGAATTATTAAATAGAGTATACAAGAATGCATCTCAACTCAATTATCTTCTAATTAATAATAACTCTTCAATATATAAACATGAATATATTAATATAGATGACAGTTCGTCCAATATATGTTTAAAAATAAACGATATATTAAAGTCTTACAACCTCAATTCACTGAAAAAAAAACATTCTAAACTTAGTTTAAGAGAAACTGATATATTAAAGCTAATAGCTAAAGGTTTGACAAATAAGGAAATTGCCAACGAACTATTTATAAGCCCTCATACAGTCATTACACATCGAAAAAATATAACAGAAAAGCTAAATATAAAATCAATTTCGGGACTAACAGTTTATGCCGTTATAAAAAAAATTATAAATATTGAAGATATTAGTACTGATGAATTAATATAAGGTTTTCAACCTATTTAATATTGCTTACGTATTCTTGCAAACAATTGTCATATAGTTAATTGTGCAAAAACAAATGCCGAAAAACTTTTGTTAGGCTGCTTAATTGGTAATGAGTAAAATTAATAGCTCTTAAAGTTTCACCTATTTAGGAAGTGCCGAATTATAAATTACAAATTACGAATTGGTTTACACCTAAATATAAGTGTTTTACAAAAAACAAATCGGAAAGTTATTTTTTAACAATTCCTTACAATAAATTACACCGTCAATATACACTAGTAAAGTTATAAGTTAGGTCATTGTATAAAATCGACACTTTGTAAAGTTGTAACTTACTGTAATTATGGTGTAAGCAAAATTGTCAATTGTCCATTATCAATTGTCCATTACTTATATGTTTTTTAATATTCTAACAAACTAAATTAATATTTTTTATTAACAAAAAAATTTACACTTTTGTAGTTCAAATTTATATTATCTATATAAATATAATTCATAGCCTAAAATAATAAGTACCAGTTTGTTAACATGGGACTTAGGCGGCGAAGCTGTGTAAAATCTAAAATACTAATCAGTAAGTTATGAATAAGTTAATGTCGAAAAACTTTTGTAACAGTACTTAAAGATTTTTTTCAGAAAAAAATTAAAGAAACTGTATATTGAAATTTATAGAATGAAAGGAATAATATTAGCAGGTGGTAGTGGAACAAGATTGTATCCTATCACAATAGGAGTATCTAAACAACTGCTTCCAATTTATGATAAACCAATGATATATTATCCATTATCAGTATTGATGTTAGCTGATATTAAGGACATATTAATTATATCTACACCAGATGATATTGGTAATTTTAAAAAATTATTAAAAAATGGAAAACAATTAGGTATAAATATATCTTATGCGGTACAGCCAAGTCCTGATGGATTGGCACAAGCATTTATTATTGGCGAAGAATTTATAGGAGATGATAATGTGTGTCTTGTTCTTGGTGATAATATTTTTTATGGGCATGGTTTGGTAGAATTACTTGAAAATTCAAGAAAAAATATTGAACTTGAAAAAAAGGCTACTGTATTTGGTTATTATGTTAAAAACCCTAACAGATATGGTGTTGCTACTTTTGATGGAGAAGGAAATGTTATAACAATAGAAGAAAAACCTGATAAACCAAAATCAAATTATGCTGTAGTAGGTTTATATTTCTACACAAATGCTGTAGTTAAAATTGCAAAAAAGATAAAACCATCTTCACGAGGCGAATTAGAAATAACTGCTGTTAATAATGAATATTTAAAACAAAATCGACTAAAAGTAGAACTAATGGGCAGGGGTTATGCATGGTTAGATACAGGAACACATGAATCTTTACTTGCAGCAAGTCAATTTGTAGAAACAATAGAAAAAAGACAAGGCTTGAAAGTAGCTTGTATAGAAGAAATTGCATACGCCAAAGGATAT
The DNA here is from genome assembly GCA_029938185.1 of Bacteroidales bacterium. GTDB lineage: Bacteria > Bacteroidota > Bacteroidia > Bacteroidales > JAOZVK01 > JAOZVK01. Next base: position 11,792 of record JAOZVK010000071.1, read on the forward strand.
ATAGATGCTGAACAATTAAAAAACATGGCTGAACCTTTGAATAAAAATCAATATGGGCAATATTTATTAAATTTAATTAAGTAGCTATGAATATCATTTCTACATTAGCTGATGGGCTTAAAATAATACAGCCAAAGGTATTTGAAGATAGTAGAGGATATTTTCTGGAATCATTTTCACTCAAAAAATTTCAGGAAGAAGTATTTAATACAACATTTGTACAAGATAATGAATCAATGTCAGAATATGGAGTTCTTAGAGGTTTACATTATCAATTACCGCCGTTTTCACAATCAAAACTTGTAAGAGTAATATCCGGAGAAGTACTTGATGTTGCAGTAGATATAAGACAAAAATCACCTACTTTTGGAAAACATGTATCTGTTATTTTATCAGGAGATAATAAAAAAATGATGTTTATACCCAGAGGTTTTGCTCATGGTTTTATTGTATTGAGTAAAAAAGCTATTTTTTCATATAAAGTTGATAACTATTATGCCCCTGATTATGAGGAAGGCATAATGTATGATGATAAAAAACTTAATATTAATTGGCAATTAAATGAAAATGATATAAAAGTTTCAGAAAAAGATAAAATTTATCCAACTTTTAAAAATGCTAAAATATTTTAATCTAAATTATATAAATAAGCAGTCTTACAAAAAATTTTCGACATTTATTTTTACACAATTCGCTACTTGACAGTAATTTACAAAAATGCGTAAGCCACATTAAATAGGACAAAGACCTTACATAAGTACCAATACAAAAGTTTTTACACATTTGTATTTCTTAAATCTATTGGTTTGTAGTTTCATTAATTGTATCATTGAACCATTGAATAATTGTATCATTCCTTATATACTAAATTAGGTTAAAAATTTTACTTTAATAAAAATGTTATGAGCTATTAATCAAAATATTGTATAATTGTATAATTGTATAATTGTATCATTGAATAATTGAACCATTGAAAGTATAACTTTAAATTATGAAATCAATATTAGTAACAGGTGGAGCAGGTTTTATAGGATCTAACTTTATACCATATTTTATTAATAAATATTCTGATTATAGAATAATAAATATTGATAAATTAACATATGCAGGAAATTTAGCTAACCTTAAAGAAGTTGAGAACAATAAGAGATATAAGTTTATTGAGGGAGATATTAATAATCGTGAATTACTAAATTTTATTTTTCAAGAATACAATATAAAAGGAGTAATACACTTTGCTGCTGAGTCTCATGTTGATAATTCAATAGAAGGACCAGAAGTATTTATTAAAACAAATGTAAATGGAACTTTTATATTACTTGATGTTGCTCGTAGTTATTGGATGGAAAGTCCCTTTTTATATAAAAACGAATATAAGAATTGTCGGTTCCATCATATCTCTACTGATGAAGTTTATGGTACATTAGGCAAAACAGGTTTATTTGAGGAAACAACTCCTTATGCTCCAAACTCACCATATAGTGCATCAAAAGCAGGCTCCGATTATATTGTTAGAGCATATCACCACACATACGGAATGAATGTAACAACATCAAACTGTTCTAATAATTATGGACCTAAACAACATAATGAAAAATTAATTCCTGTAATAATCAGAAAAGCAATAAGATTGGAATCTATACCAATATATGGTGATGGCAAAAATATTAGAGACTGGCTTTATGTACTTGACCATTGTAAAGGAATTGATATAGTATATCACAAAGGAAAAGCAGCCGAAACATACAATATAGGCGGTCGAAATGAAAAAGACAATCTATTTATTGTAAATTATATATGTGCTACTTTGGATAAAATAAAACCAAGAAGTGGTATTAAAAAATATTCAGATTTAATAACTTTTGTTAAAGATAGAGCAGGACATGACCGCAGATACGCAATTGATGCAACTAAAATTGAGACAGAACTTGAATGGAAAGCTGATGAAAATTTTGAAACAGGTATAATAAAGACAGTTAAATGGTATTTGAATCTTTTTCAAAATCATAACAATTAATATTTAAAATCATGAAATTTTTTAACACTGCTGGACCTATTCAATCAGATATTCACTATCAAGTAAACCCACTTGAACGCTGGAACTTAAATGAAATATTAGAATTGATAAACAACAGAAAATATTTTGTATTACATGCTCCCCGTCAAACAGGTAAAACATCATCAATGCTTGCTCTTATGGATTATATTAATAAAGAGAGTAAGTATCATGCAGTTTATATTAATATTGAAGCAGCACAAACGGCAAGAGAAAACGTTAGAGCTGGAATGGAAAGTATTTTATATGAATTATCTGACCGATTTGAATATCATATTGAAAATAAGTTAATACAAGAGAACTATGAAGAACTTAAAAAGCATTCTACACATTCTATTTTAACAAGTACATTGAGTTTTATATGTAAAAAAATAGACAAACCAATAGTATTGTTTATTGACGAAATTGATGCCCTAATTGGCGACACTCTTATTTCTGTTTTACGTCAATTAAGAAGTGGATATGATAAACGTCCAAAAGCTTTCCCTCAATCAGTTATATTATGCGGAGTGCGAGATGTACGTGATTATAGAATACACTCATCAAGAGAAAAAACAATTATTACTGGTGGTAGTGCATTTAATATAAAAGCTAAATCATTAAGAATAGGGAATTTTAGTAAAGCAGAGTTAAAGTATTTGCTAAATGAACATACGAAAGAAACAGGTCAGGAATTTGAAGAAAATATTTATGAGTTATTTTGGAAGTATACAGAAGGACAGCCGTGGCTCGTAAACGCACTTGCCTACGAACTTACTTATGAAATAAAAGCTAATCGTGACCACAATATATCAATTACAAAAAAACATCTCGAACAAGCAAAAGAAAATTTAATACAAAGACGAGATACACACTTAGACCAATTGGTAGATAAACTAAAAGAACCAAGGGTGAAAAGAATAATTGAACCTATTGTTGCAACACAATCAATAAAAGGTGGTTTAAAAGAAGATGATTTACAATATGTTGTAGATTTAGGATTAATAACAATTTCGCGCAATGGTGAAATAAAAATTGCAAATCAAATTTATAGTGAAATTATTCCAAGAGTTTTGTCGTGGAATTTGCAGGTTAGTTTAGTACAAAAAACCGAATGGTATCAAGAAGCAAGCGGAAAAATTAATATGAAAAAATTAATTGCAGCTTTTCAGCAATTTTTTAGAGAAAATTCCGAAACTTGGCTACAACGTTTTGATTACCACGAAGCAGGTCCTCAATTATTATTACAAGCATTTTTACAAAGAATAATTAACGGAGGAGGTAGGGTTGAACGAGAATATCCTTATGGTTCTAAACGAACCGATATTCTAGTAACTTGGCCTTATGCTGAAAAAATTCAAAAAACTATCATCGAACTAAAAATAAAATATAAAACTCTTGAAAAAACTATTGAACACGGATTAATTCAAACCCACGATTACATGGATAAATGTGGCACAAAAGAAGGACATCTAATAATATTCGACAGAAATAAAGATAAAACTTGGGATGAAAAAGTATTTTCAAAAATATATAATCACAAAGGAATTGAAATAACTGTTTGGGGAATGTAAGGTCTTCGACCTATTTAATGTGGCTTACGAATTTTTGTAACACTACTTAAAAATCCGTTTTCAAAACATTAATATTAAAAGTCATGAAATTTTTTAACACTGCTGGACCTATAAAACAAGATATACACTATTTTGTAAATCCATTAACAAGGTGGAACTTAGATGAAATTTTACAATTAATTGACAGTCAGAAATATTTTGTATTACATGCTCCCCGTCAAACAGGTAAAACATCATCAATGCTTG
>JAOZVK010000072.1:0-11448 GCA_029938185.1 Bacteroidales bacterium
TTTAATTTGCGATTGTTTTTGAAAAAAAGAACTGTTTTTGTGAGTTCTGAAACTACACACTTTCATAATTTGTAATTAAAAAATAAAAATATTTATTTTTTTTTGAAAAATATTAAAAATATTCATATATTCACAGATTATTTTACAAAATAAGGTCTTCTACCTATTTATAGTTGCTCACGCATTAGTACAAAGACAATTTAATCAGGAAATTAAGAAAAAGTAAATGTCGAAAAATTTTTGTAACAGTACTTATGGACGTTTTACAAAAGTTTTTCGACATTTATTTTTGTGCAATTAGTTATAAGTAGGTCGATATATAAAAACAACACTTTTGTTTTTTTTATTATGCTGTTTATCAAGCGTAAGCAAAATTGTTAATTATCCATTGTTCATTGTTAATTACTTATGACAGTGATTTGAAAAAATACGTAAGCCACATTAAATAGGTCGAAGACCTTAGTAATAATTTATTATGCATAAACAATATTAAAAAGGTCGAAGACCTATGAATAAAAAAAATTAAGCCATGTCAAAAATATTGATAATAGACGATGAACGTCCAATAAGAAATACATTAAAAGAAATATTAGAATATGAAAATCATAAAGTTGATACAGCAATTGATGGTTTTCAAGGTATTGAACTTTTTAATAAAAAAAAATACGATATAGTTCTTTGTGATATTAAAATGCCAAAAATGGATGGTATTGAAGTTCTTGAAGAACTTTTTTTTTCAAGTCCCGATATTCCAGTAGTAATGATTTCGGGACACGGAAACGTTGATACTGCTGTTGAAGCTATAAAAAAAGGTGCATATGATTTTATTGAAAAACCTTTAGATCTAAACAGGTTGTTAATAACAATAAGAAATGCTACCGAAAAATCTGATTTAATTGTTGAAACAAAAGCACTAAAACGAAAGGTTAGTAAAACTTATGATATGATTGGCAACTCACCGGCTATAAATCATATAAAAGAAATGATTGACAGAGTAGCTCATACTGACGCAAGAGTTCTTATTACTGGTCAAAACGGCACAGGTAAAGAGCTTGTAGCAAGATGGTTACACGAAAAAAGCAACAGGTCTAAAAAAACCTTTATTGAAGTAAATTGTGCTGCAATTCCTTCCGAATTGATTGAAAGTGAATTATTTGGGCATGAAAAAGGTGCTTTTACTTCGGCTCACAAACAACGAAAGGGAAAGTTTGAACAAGCAAACGGAGGAACTCTTTTTCTTGACGAAATTGGTGATATGAGTTTATCAGCCCAAGCTAAAGTTTTGAGAGCATTACAAGAAAACAAAATAGCAAGAGTTGGAAGCGATAAAGAAATAAAAGTAGATGTAAGAGTGATTGCTGCAACTAACAAAAACATTCCCAAAGAAATTGCTGAAAGTAATTTTAGAGAAGATTTATATCATAGATTAAGTGTTATTTTAATTGATGTTCCATCTCTGAATGAACGAAAAGATGACATTCCAATACTAACAAATCATTTCATAAATCAAATATGTAAAGAACATGGAGTACATAAAAAAAATGTTACTGAAGGTGCAATAAAAGAACTTAAAAAAATAAATTGGACAGGTAATATTCGAGAATTTAGAAATGTTATCGAAAGGTTAATTATTTTATGTGATAAAACAATTAATGCCGATGATGTTCTGCTGTATGCAAAACCAATTGGTAAATAAGGTCTTCGACATATTTAACATAAAACTTACTTTCTGAAATACAACTGATTATATATCAAGCGAAAGCATCATTAAATAGGACGAAGACCTTATGCGAAAAGAAAAAGATATAATAGGAGAAACATTTTTACCAGATAATGCATTGTATGGTATAAATTCAATCAGAGCAAAAGAAAATTTTCCTGATAATACTGCTTTTCATATAGAATGGTATCAAGCAATTGGACTAACAAAAAAAGCTTGTTATTTAACTTATAAAAAGTTTAAACAGGCTGTTTTGCAAAAATTTGTAAAATCACATTCTCCTATATCTTTAATTGAAGATGAAATATTAAACAAATTAATAGAATGTTCTCAGGAAATTGCTGATGGAATGCATTTCGAGAATTTTATTGTACCTGCAATACAAGGTGGAGCAGGAACGAGTATAAATATGAATATTAATGAAATAATTAGCAATTTATCATTAAAAAAACTTAATAAATCTTTGGGTTGCTATTCTTTTATAGACCCATTTGAACATGCAAATATTTACCAGTCAACCAATGATATAATTCCTACATCACTTACTATTGCTGTAATTCAACTATTAGTAAAGCTCGAAGACAAGATTAATAAGTTACGATTTGAAATTGAAAAAATTGAACAACAAAATAGAGATACTCTAAGAATAGGTTATACTCAAATGCAGGAAGCAGTACCCTCTTCATATGGAAAACTTTTTAGCAATTACAATGATGCATTATCAAGAGATTGGTGGAGGGTTTCAAAATGTTTTGAAAGAATAAAAACCGTAAATCTTGGAGCTGGTGCAATAGGAACAGCATTATCAGTTCCTCGTTTTTATGTAATGAATGTTGTAAGCGAGCTACAAAAAATTACAAATCTACCAATTACAAGAAGTGAAAACCTTACTGATGCAACAAGCAATTTGGACTCATTTGTAGAAGTTCACGGAATTTTAAAATCACATGCTGTAAACCTCGAAAAAATGGTTAATGATATTAGGTTGTTGTCATCTGATTTAGTTTCTAATAATGAAATTACAATTCCTCAAAAGCAAATTGGTAGTTCGATAATGCCTAGTAAAACAAATCCTGTTATTCCCGAATTTGTAGTTAGTGCTGTAAATAAAATTTATAGTAACGATATATTGATTAGCTCATTAGCTGGGCAGGGCTGTCTTGAACTTAATGCTTATATTCCAACAATTGGTCATGCATTAATCGAAAGTATTAAACTTCTGATAGCAATAAATAAAACTCTTAAAGAAAATTTATTCAGTGAACTTAAAGTTAATCATCAAATTGCAGTTAATAAACTGTATTACAGTCCATCAATAGCTACTGCAACAATTCCTTTTATTGGATACAAAAAAGCAAGTGAAATAGCAACAATTATGAAATCAAAAAAAATAAATATTTTTGAGGCAAATAAAACTGTGAAATATATAGATAATCAAAAATTAAAAGATATTTTATTAACTAAAAATCTGCTTAAAACTGGTTTTTCGATTAATGATATTTTATGAATAAAATATAAATTTATCTTTTAGAAACTGTTGAATATTAAAAACTAAATTTATGGATAAGAAAAATCCAGATGAACGAGCAAAAGAATTGCATGAAAAAATAAAAGACCCACGAAAAAAAAGAAGTACAACAACAGCAGTTGGAAGTACCAAAACAGAAACTTCTATTGTAAGGTCTTTGACCTATTTAATATTGCTTACGCAAGATATATAATAAACGGTATTTCAAAAAGTAAGCTCTATACTAAATAGGTGAAAACTTTTGTATGGGGCTTAGGTACAAGCGACCGTTGTTTGCGTAAAGAAATAAGGGATGAATTAGACAAACATGCTGAACAAAATATATTTGCAGAAGCTAAAAAATTTAACTTAACAATTACAGAAATTGGTGCAAGCCGTCCGATTTGTATAGATTGTGAAGAGGAAATAAAAGAAAAAGGTATTTTCAGTTGGTCTTCTTTTAGCAAAAAAAAATCAAAAAATAGAAAATAGAATATTATGAAAACATTAGAAAAAATACTTAAAAAAATCGAACAACTATCGCTTTATCAACAACTTGCATTTGGAATATTTGTAAGTCAAAGTCTTTTTAATACTTATGATACATTCGTAAAAAAAGAAAACTGGGGAAACCCTGCAATTTTGAGAGAAATTTTACAACTCTTAAAAAATGCTCCTATGCACAACTCAGAGTTTAACGAAGAAATAGAAAAATCAAATATTGAGTTAGATGCAATAATGCCAAATATGGACGATTTTCCTGGAAGTATTTATGCTTCGCTTGCCTTAGATGTTTGTAGCATAATTGGTGAATGTCTTGATTTTGTTTCTGATAAAAATACAGAACATATAAAAACTGTTTCATATATAGCTATACAATCAGTTGAATTTTACATAGCAGACAAAAACAAAATACAACCTAATATTCCTAATTTTGAAAAGATTATTACAAATTCAATTGAAATGCAAGACGAATTAAGCTTTCAATTGAAATTAATAGAATTTTTATCAGAAACAATCATTGTAAAAGAAGATTTATTTGAAAGACAAAATGTAAAACCTCTAACATTGCATTTAGCATAACTTTTTAATGCAAGTGTAAGCTTTTCGATTTATTTAATATTGCTTGCACATTTCATTAACATTCTAACAATATGCAAATTAATAAAATATAAATATTGATTTTTTTAAGTGTTAAAAATAAGAATATTGTGCTTAACTGAATGAACAAATCCAAGAATAATTAAAAAATATTGTGATAAAAATCCCAAAAAGTAAACTATTTCTTATTTTTGCAAAATACTATGAAATGCAATTAAATAATTTAATTTTAAATTTAAATGATTGACACTAATAAAATTAAAGAATTTATTGAAAAACTTGGATTTACAGGTAATCTATTTATATACAGCAAAAAATACAAACTTCAAAATTACACGATAAAAATAGACCTCAAAAATGAAACGATTTTTTACCGTAATGACAATAAAATAGTTGTAGAAAGAGTTGAGGACGGACAAATTCAAATAGGAGACAAAACAACATTGAACTTTTCGCAAGACGAAAACCTTGTTGTATTGGAAGTAGTTAACAGACTTCTGGAAAAAGGATATATGCCAAATGATATTCACCTTGAAAGACGCTATCCTTCGGGACGTGGTGCAAGTGGAGGTAAATCTGATGTTTGTGTTTATGGAAAGGACGAAAAATCCTTAATGGTAATTGATTGTAAAACTTGGGAAGCAGAATTTGAAAAAGAACGCCAAAAAATGGAAACACATGGTGGACAGCTTTTTGCATATCTTGTAAATGACCAAAATACAAAATTTCTTGTTCTGTATGCTTCAAAACTAAACGAAAAAGGAACTTTTGATTATGAAAATTTAATTGTTCAGCTTAAAGACCGAGACGAAGATTTAAAAAAATCTTTAAAACAAATAGAAGAAGAAAACATAAAACTTTACAGAGATGCTAATAATAAAGGTGAATTATACGAAGTATGGAAAGAAGAATTTAACCTCTATTTTCATTTTAACGGAATTTTTGACGATGATGCAAATGCTTATTCGCTTGAGCTGAAAGCACTCAAAAAGAAAAACCTTAAACCGCTTGATAATGCACAAGGTTTATTCAACAAATTTGCCGAAATTTTGCGACATAATAATATATCTGACAATGCAAATGCTTTCAATAAAATATTATCATTATTTCTCTGTAAAATTGTTGATGAAGAGAAAAATGATGAAGATGTTTTAGACTTTCAAGTAAAAGAAGAAGAAGAGTATGAACATATAATTGACCGTCTGCAAATGCTCTATCAAAAAGGTATGGAAAAGTTGAATGAAGAGATTGTTTACTATTCCGAAGATGATTTGCATAAAATTATAAAATTATACCCTGAACAAACTCCTATTGAGAGTATTGTTAATGTGTTTAAAGAACTTAAATACTATACAAACAATGAATTTGCATTTAAAGAAGTTCATAACAAAAAATTATTTATTCAAAACGGGCGTGTATTAGCAGAAGTAGTAAAACTAATTCAAAATTTTAGATTTAGATACAACAGCCAACAACAAGTTTTGGGCGATTTTTTTGAACTTATGCTTAATCACGGCATTAAACAATCGGAAGGACAGTTTTTTACGCCAATACCGATTGTCAGATATATTATTTTATCTCTTGGTTTTGAAAAAATTATTAAGCGAAAATTAGAAAATGACGAAAAATATATTTTACCAAAAATATTAGACTATGCTTGCGGTGCAGGTCATTTTTTAACAGAAAGTATTGAAGAGTTACAAAATATCATAAAAAAAACAGAAACGTCAAAGCTAAACGAAAACCAACAGGCAAAAATTAAAGAATACTGCGAAGATACACAGTGGGCAAAGGATTATATTTTCGGAATTGAAAAAGATTACAGACTTGCTCGCACATCTCAAATCGCTTGTTACATAAATGGTGACGGTGATGCAAATATCATTTTTGGAGATGGTTTGGTAAACCATGATACATTAAAAACTAATGAAACTAAATTTGATGTTGTAGTAGCAAATCCACCTTATTCTGTTTCGTCTTTCAAAAATTACCTGAATGTAAATAAAACTAATTTTGACTTGTTTGAACATTTAACCGAAAAAAGCAGTCAAATTGAAGCATTGTTTATTGAAAGAACTAAACAAGTGCTTGCTGATAATGGACTGGCAGGCATTGTTTTACCCTCTACTATTCTCTCTAATACAGGTATTTATACTAAAGCAAGAGAAACTCTGTTGAAATATTTTGAAATAAAAGCAATTACTGAACTTGGCAGTAAAACATTTATTGCAACAGGAACAACAACTGTAATTTTATTTCTTAAACGCAGAAATGACGATTTTTTAAAAGACCGAGAATATATTGCAGAAGATGTTTTTAACGGAATAAACATTGATACTAATAAAAGATATCTAAAAGAGAAACGATTTATTGAACTATTTTGCGAACACAGAGAATTTAACACAAAAGATTATATTCGTTTCTTAAAAATAGAAATATGCAACAGTCTTGCAGATACAGAGATGTTTAAAGAATACAAGGAGGCTTTTGATAAAAGCACGAAAATAGTAAATTTAAAGAAAAGTCCTTATTTCAAAAAGTATTCGGCAGAAAAGAAAAAAGAAGAACTTACAAAACGCTTTTATAACTATTGCAAGGATATTGAAAAAGAGAAGTTTCTTTACTTTATGCTTTGTCTTGGCGATGCTGAAAAAGATATTGAAAGAATAGAAGAATATTACAAACCGCAACAAACTCTAATTGTAAAAACAGGAAATACCAACGATAAGCAAAAAGCATTTCTTGGATACGAATTTCAAGGTAAAAAAGGGCAGGAAGGAATAAAAATAAACAACTACGGCGGTAAGCTTTTTGACCCCGAAAATTATTTAAATCCACGAAAAGCCAATTGTTATATAAGAAAATACATTACTGAAGGTTTTGTTCCAAAAATTGATGAAGCACAAAAAGAGAATGTAATTAATTACAGCTTATTAAGTCTGATAAAATTTAATAACCTTGGTTTTGATAAAAAAATTAATACAGTAGGCGAAATAGATATTCAACTTTCAAGCAAATATTCATATTCTAAATTAGGCGATTTAATTTCTATTATCGGGGGGTTGTGGACTGGAAAAAAACCACCATTTTTAAATATAAATGTTATTCGTAACACCAATTTTGCAAAAAATGGAAAATTTGATTATACAGCTATTGCAAAAATTGAAGTTGAAGAAAAACAATTTAAAAACAGAAAGCTAAAAAAAGGTGATATTATTGTAGAAAAATCAGGAGGGAGTGAAACCCAGGCTGTTGGTCGTGTCGTTTTATTCAATAAGGACGATAGTGATTTTTCATTTTCAAATTTCACTAATAGAGTTAGAATTATTGATAATAACAAACTTAATTCACAGTATTTACATATATATCTGAATTTTGTATATGAACAGGGCTATACTTTCAACATACAAAGTGGTGCAAGTGGTTTGAAAAATTTGGATATGAATAAATATCTTAAAATTAAAATTCCCATCCCTCCAATAAAAATTCAAAAAAAAATAATCTTTGAAATAGAAAAAATAGAACAAAAAGAGAGCAAAGGATTAGAAAAAATAAAAGTATTAGAACAAGCGATACGAACAGAGTTTAAACAAACAGTAAATAATGCAAAACAAGTAAAAATTGACAAAGTTTGTATATCAAAAAGCGGAGGAACACCAAGCCGAAAAGTAAATGAATACTGGGAGAATGGAACAATAAATTGGTTACGTTCGGAGGTTTGCCAAAATTGCTTTGTTTACGAAGATGCAGTAAAAGAGAAAATAACAGAACTTGGTTTTGAAAAATCATCGGCAAAATTATTCTTAATAGATACAGTTTTAATTGCTTTGGTTGGCGCAACAATTGGGAAAGTTGCTTATTTAACTTTTGAAGCAACAACAAATCAAAATATAGCTGGACTTTATCCAAAAGATGAAAATAAATTACTGCCAAAATTCTTATATTATGCCCTTAGAAATGATTATGATAAATATTTTGGAGACAGAAAAGGAAAATTTACAATGGCAAATATGACAATGATTAGAAACCTCGAAATCCCTTTGCCAAACATTGAAGAACAGAAAATACTCATAAAAGAGATTGATAAAAAAGAAAAAGAAATTAACAGGTTAAAAACAAGCTTAACTAATATTCAGCAAAATAAAGAAGAAGTTTTAAGAAACCATTTATAAAACTCAACGGCATTCGTTCTCGTTATTAAGTATGTAACAGGTTTGACTTGCTTCTAATAATCAGTGCTTTAAAAGCCCTTAGTTGTCTGAAATATCTTTTTTCAATAAATATAAGCATTAGCAAGATTAGAGGGCTTAAAGTGCAAAAAATAAAAAATTGTATAAAAATTGTGATATTGTAAATCTTTGCAATAATTGATAATTTATTAAAAAACATTTTAAAACAGAAACAATGACAGATTTTGCATTATTTAATGACTCATTTAGTATAACTAAAACTTCAACATATCATTTAGCAATTCAATTTTCAACAACTAGTTATTCATATTGTGTAATTGACACTGTAAGAAGGATTTGTGTTGCAGTTAAACATTCTAATTTTAAAGATAGTAAATATGAAAGTCTTGAAAAAAACTTAAAATTTACTCTACAAAACGATGCTTTTTTAAATAAAAATTATAAAAGTATTGATTTTGTGTATATTTCAAAAAAATCAACATTAGTACCAAAAGATGTTTTTGAAAAAGTATATATAAAAAATTATTTTGAGTTAAATCATAACATTGAAGAATTTGAAGAGCTACACTATAATGAAATAAATGAAACTAATAGTTACAATATTTTTTCGATACCTTCATATATAACAACTCTTCTTGTAAATCATTTCCCAGAAGTCAAATTTTATCATCAATCAACTATATTGATTACGAATACATTTATGAATCCTGCGAAAAAAAATAATATTATTAGAATTAATTTTAATAAATATTTTTTTGATATTGTGGTTGTTATAAATGATAAATTAATTTTATATAATAATTATAAATATATAAATGAAAATGACTTTTTATTTCATGTACTTAATACTGTTGATAAGTTAAAATTAAGTCAATCCAAAATTTTAGTTTCCTTATCAGGCGATATTGATTTAAATTCTAAATATCACATGTTAATTCAAAAATATATTTTAAATATAAAATTTTCTTTAATAAAAAACACTTCGGATATTCAATATGGTTTTGATGAAGTTCCTCAACACTATTTAACTAATTTAATAACTTTGTAAATAATTTAAGGTCTTTGATATTAGATTATGATAATTTACTGATTAACAGCATACACCTAACAGTATTAAATATAATGAGAATAATTAGAGGAAAATTAAAAGGAAGAAAATTTTTTCCACCAAAAAATTTTAATTCAAGACCTACAACAGATTTCGCAAAAGAAAGTTTGTTTAATATCATTGAAAATTATTTTGATATTGAACAAATAAAAGTTCTTGACTTATTTTCGGGCAGTGGAAGTATTAGTTTTGAATTTTTATCAAGAGCTTGTATCAGTGCTACTTCAGTTGATATTAGTAGTAAAAATATTGAACATATAAATAAAAATAGTATAGTTTTTAAAACCGAAAATGAATTAAATACTATAAAGACAGATGCATTTAAATATATTAAAAACAGTAATTTAGATTACGATGTCATTTTTGCTGACCCACCGTATGATCTTAAAAATATTGATACAATACCTGATATTATTTTCAATAATGAAACCCTAAATAAAAATGTATTATTAATAATAGAACACTCTTCAAAAGTTAATTTCACACAACATAAATATTTTGATAATTTAAGAAAATATGGAAAAGTACATTTTAGTTTTTTTGAAATAAATACAAATCAAATATAACATGCTTGCTATTTGCACAAACAACATTAGATTTCAGACTTTACTTTTCAATTTCATAATATAAGACAGACAATGAACAGAACAGAAGAATATTACAAAACAGAAATCGCAGTAGAAATACGCAGAATTATGAAAATAGAAAAAAATAAAGAAACTGCTGCCAAATTTTTAGAAGCAATTAACAGTGTAAAACCAAAATCGTGTAGTGTAAAAAGTGGTTGGCGTTCTGGCTCTGATATTGATTTTACACTTGCTTTTGAAAAAAATGGCAATAAAAATCCTTTTGATTTATTCATTGAAAATATTGAAGATAAAGCTGAAACTCACGGATTTATTTGTGGATTATACCCCGAAATTTTTCATTTTAATCCAATGTATTCTTTAAATAATGAAACACATAGTTATATAAGCTTTAAATTGATAAAAAATGAAGAATAAAAAAATAAAGTGTAGAAAGTGTAAAAAAGCTTTTTATTGTGATAAGCATCATATTTTACCCAAAGGACTGTTCGGAGAAGGTGAAACTGATAATCTTTGCAAAAATTGTCACGATGAGTTTCATAGAGAATTAGGACATAAGTATTTAAGAAAAAAACATAAACAATCTATGGAGTTTTATCTTGAAAAATATTTAAAATGGTTGTATACATCTTGTATTATTGCTGTGGTTTTTATAACATCATATTTACTTACCTAAGATAGACAATGAACAGAACAGAAGAATATTACAAAACAGAAATTGCAGTAGAAATACGCAGAATTATGAAAATAGAAAAAAATAAAGAAGCTTCTACAAAATTTTTAAAAGCAATTAATAGTATAAAACCAAAATCGTGTAGTGTAAAAAGTGGCTGGCATTCAGGTTCGAATATTGGTTTTACATTAGCCTTTGAAAAGGGAGGAGAACAAAATCCTTTTGAATTATTTATTGAAAACATTGAAGATAAAGCTGAAACTCATGGATTTATTTGTGGATTATTTCCAGAAATTTTTCATTTTAATCCAATATACTCTTTTGATAATAAAACACATTATTTTTTAAAATTCAAATTAAAAAGGATATGAGTAAAGAAAAGAAAATATGTGAGAAGTGCAAAAAAGCTTTTTATTGTGACGAACATCATATTTTGCCCAAAGGACTGTTTAGAGAAGCTGAAACTGATAATCTTTGCACAAATTGCCACGATGAATTTCACAGAGTATTAGGACATAAGTATTTAAGAAAAAAACATAAACAATCTATGGAGTTTTATCTT
>JAOZVK010000072.1:11548-15643 GCA_029938185.1 Bacteroidales bacterium
TTACCTAAGATAGACAATGAACAGAACAGAAGAATATTACAAAACAGAAATTGCAATAGAATTACGTAGAATTATGAAAATAGAAAAAAATAAAGAAGCTACCGTAAAATTTTTAGAAGCAATTAACAATGTAAAACCAAAATCATGTAGTGTAAAAAGTGGCTACCAGTTTTAAATTAAACGCTTTTTAAACGCAAAGTTTTGCAAAGTTTTGCTAATCTATATTTAAATTCTATGATAAAAACTACTTGAAAAACAAGACTGTCCAACTTTCGTAGGTAGCCAAAAAAATGAAGCCGAAATATTTCGGCTTCTTACAATTCATATTTAATTATCTTTACAAAAAATAGCACTTAATGCTTAGAATTTCATTTCAGATAATCTCTTATAATAGTTATATCTCCATTCTGCATCTTTTTGTGCTGCGTTAAATAATTCTTCAGCCACTTCTGGGAAGTTTTTCTTTAATGCTGTATATCTTACTTCTCCGTTTAAAAATGTTTTGAACAATTCAAATTTAGGAGGTTTAGAATCTAATTGGAATGGGTTTTTACCTTCTTTGTCAAGTAGTGGATTGTAACGATAATTTGTCCAATATCCTGCCTGAACAGCTCGTTTCTCTTCATCTTGAACTTTATTCATACCAGCTTTTAGACCATGAGCAATACATGGCGAATAAGCTATTATTAATGAAGGTCCTGGATATGCTTCGGCTTCTTTAATTGCTTTCATTGTTTGAACCTGACTTGCACCCATTGCTATTTGAGCTACATATATATAGCCGTATGACATTGATATTGCACCCAAGTCTTTTTTACGAATTCTTTTTCCTGCTGCTGCAAATTTAGCTGTTGCTGCTGTTGGTGTAGCTTTTGATGATTGTCCTCCAGTATTTGAATAAACTTCTGTATCCAATACAAGTAGATTTACATCTTCGCCTGATGCAAGTACATGATCAACACCTCCGTAACCTATATCATAAGCCCAGCCATCACCACCTACTATCCAAACAGATTGTCGAGTTAGGTATTTTTTAAGAGATAAAATATCTTTGGCACATTCAGTATCAATATTTTCAAGAACATTAATTACTTTATGGGCCGCTTTTTTAGATTCAATTGTTTTTTCTCTAACAGCAATCCATTCTTCAAAAGCTTCTTTAAGTTCACCTTCGGCTCCATTACTGATAGCTTCTTTCATTTTGTTTTCAATAATTTCTCTTTGCTTACGATTTGCAAGAGCGATACCAAATCCAAACTCAGCATTATCTTCAAATAGTGAGTTAGCCCAAGCAGGTCCTTCTCCGTCTTTGTTTGCACAATATGGAGTTGCAGGTGCCGAACCTCCAAATATTGAAGAACATCCAGTTGCATTTGCAATAGTCATTGAGTCTCCGTAAAGTTGTGTTACCAATTTTATATATGGAGTTTCTCCACAACCGGCACAAGCTCCTGAAAATTCAAATAATGGACGTGCAAATTGTGAGTTTTTAACATTTTTATCTTTTGCAACAACTTTGTCTTTGTATCCTAATTTGTTATGTGCGTATTCCCAGTTTGTTAATTCTGCTTTTTGTTCATCATCAAATGGAACCATTACTAATGATTTTATTTTTGAAGGACAAACATCAGCACATGAACCACAACCTGTACAATCATAAGTACTTACTTGTATTCTGAAATTATATTCTTTAAGTTGTGCTTTACCCTTCATAAAGTTCATTCCTTCGGGTGCATTTTCAACTTCCTCATCGGTAGCTAAGAACGGACGTATACAAGCATGAGGACAAACATAAGCACATTGGTTACATTGAATGCAATTTTCTGATACCCATTTTGGTACAACAGTTGTTACACCTCTTTTTTCATATTGAGTAGTTCCTGCTGGGAATGTACCATCTTCTCTTCCTGCAAATACACTTACTGGTAAATCGTCACCTTTTAATAAATTAATAGGATCCATTATATCTTTAATGAAATCTGGAACATCATCGCCTCTTTTAATGCCAAATTCTTTTTTTCCTTCAAGCTCTTTCCATTCTGCTGGAACATCTACTTTAGTAATATTTTCGCCACCTCTTTCAACAGCAGCAAAGTTCATATTTACAATTTTATCTCCTTTTGAGCTATATGATTTTACAATAGCTTTTTTCATTTGCTCAACTGCAAAATCATTAGGAATAACTTCAGATACTTTAAAGAATGCAGCTTGCATAATGGTGTTTGTTCTTGTTCCAAGACCTATTCCTTTTGCAATTTCAGTTGCATTTATAATATAGAAATTTATCTCTTTTTCAGCCATATATTTTTTAAAGCTATCTGGTAATCTGTCTTTAGTTTCTTCAACTCCCCAAGTTGAGTTTAGAAGGAACGAACCACCTTTTTTTAAACCATCAAGCATATCATATTTTTGGAGATATGCAGGAACTGAACATGCAACAAATTCTGGTTGTTTTACTAAATATGTAGAGCGTATTACATGGTCGCCAAAACGAAGATGCGATATTGTTATACCACCCGATTTTTTAGAGTCATAAGAAAAATACCCTTGTACATATTTATCAGTACTATCACCAATAATTTTTATTGAATTTTTGTTTGCACCTACTGTACCATCAGCACCTAAGCCATAGAATTTACCTTCAAATGTTCCTTCGGGTACTGTACTAATTTCTGGTAATAATGGTAGATTGCTGAATTTTACATCATCAACAATACCAACAGTAAATTTGTCTTTAGACTCATTGCGTTTCATATTTTTATAAACAGAAAGCATCATAGCTGGAGTTGTGTCTTTAGAGCTTAGTCCATAACGACCACTTAAAATTTCAGGTGCATTTTTATCTCCTTTGAACAATTCTACAACGTCAAGATACATTGGTTGTCCATTGGCTCCTGCTTCTTTTGTACGGTCAAGAACTGTAATTTTTTTAACAGTTTTTGGCAATGCTTTCATAAAATATTTTGCCGAGAATGGTCGATATAAATGAACTACCATTACTCCAATTTTTTCGCCGTTTGCATTTTGGTCATCAACAACTTCCTTTATTGTTTGAGTTACCGAACCTATAGCTATAATTATATTTTCGGCATCCGCATCGCCAAAATAGTTAAATGGTGCATAAGGTCGTCCAGTTAATTTTGATACTTCGTTCATATAATCAGCAACAACATCGTCAATATTATCATAAAAACGGTCGGAAGCTTCTCTTGCTTGAAAGAAGATATCAGGATTTTGAGCTGTACCTCTTGTTACAGGAGCTGTTGAGCTTAAAGCATTATCCCTAAATTTTTTAAGTGCATCTTTATCAATCAAATTTAATAATGCTTCTTCGTTTGGAAGTTCAACTTTTGAAATTTCGTGTGAAGTACGGAAACCATCGAAAAAATGTATAAATGGAATCCTTGTTTTTATTGATGCAAGATGTGCAATCGGGGCTATGTCCATTATTTGCTGTGCACTACTTGTAGCAAGCATTGCAAATCCTGTTGGACGAATTGACATCACATCGCTATGGTCTCCAAAAATTGAAAGAGCCTGTGTTGCTACTGTTCTTGCACTTACATGAAAAACTGTTGGGAGTAATTCTCCTGCAATTTTATACATGTTTGGTATCATTAATAGTAATCCTTGTGATGCTGTAAATGTTGTTGTTAGCGCACCAGCTTGTAAAGAACCATGAACAGCACCTGCTGCTCCTGCTTCTGATTGCATTTCGACAACCGAAACGGTTTGTCCAAAAAGATTTTTTTTACCATTAGATGACCAATTATCAACAAATTCAGCCATATCCGATGATGGTGTAATTGGGTAAATTGCAGCTACTTCGCTAAACATATATGCAACATGCGAAGCGGCTTGGTTACCCTCGCATGTGATGAACTTTTTATTTTCTTTTGCCATAGTTTATTATCAATTAATTATAATATAATTCATAGTATTTCTGAATTTACAAAGTTAATTAATTTTTAGTTTTATCCATGAAATATTTCTTTATTTATAATAAATTTTAATAATATTAGGCTCATATAAGCATCCATAAAAGTTTTTACCTATTTAATATAGAGCTTACTTTTTGAAATACCGTTTATTATA
>JAOZVK010000479.1 GCA_029938185.1 Bacteroidales bacterium
AATCTTCAAGAAAACATTTTGCTATTGTTTTATCTTTAAATATTTTTTTGAAATACCGGTCATAATTTAGAGGAGCGAGATAGCCATATTTAGATTTTTTTTCTTTCATATTATTTATATTTTTTAACAATTTAAGTTTTCAACCTTTTTATGTTACTTACGCATAGTATAGGGAATGACGAATTATAAATTACTAATTACGAATTGGTTTACACCTATGTATAAGTATCTCACAAAAAACAAATCGGAAAGTTATTTTTTAACGATTCCTAAAAGGCACAAAGAGTATACAAAGTTAATAAATTTTTATTTAAAAATGAGACTTTTTTTAAAGTAGTTTGTTTTTTTTATAATTTTGTGATAAGCTATGAGTAACTCTCAGCTTGATAAATAAGCCATTGTTCATTAATAAATTGCATAAAATGATAAAAAAAATACTATTTATTGTATTGATAAATTTTAAATTATTTGAATTAATTTCGCAAGATACTCAATTTTCTCAATTTTTTTCAAGTAGATTATATACAAATCCTGCTTTTGCAGGATCAAATTTTTGTCCAAACCTATCAAGTAGTTATAGGAATCAATGGCCATCATTGGGTCAGTCATATGTTAGCTATTATGCTTCGTATGACCAATATGCTGATGCAATAAAAGGTGCATTTGGTTTTTATGTATTGTCAGATAATCAAGGTAATAATGTTTTTCAATCACTAAATATAGCTGCAATTTATACTTATATATTTAAAATTTCGTATAAATATAGAGTACGTATGGCAATACAAGGAGCTTTTGTTCAAAATAAAATTAATGGCAACAAAATGATTTTTAATGATATGATAGACCCCAATCAAGGAATTATATATCAAACATCTGAAAATACAAATTTTTCGCCAAACAACTTAATTGATTTTTCTACAGGAATTATTTTAAACTCAAAAAAACATTTTTTTGGTATTGCAGTAAAACATATTGCAGAATATAATATATCGGAACAAAAAGAAAAAATACCACTAAAATTTACAGTTCACTATGGTACAAAAATAGATTTTGATTTAAATGACAGGAAAAATATAGATTTTAGTTTAAGCCCCAATATAATATTTGAACAACAACACAATAACCAAATACTAAACTATGGACTTTATATATCAAGAAAAAAAATAACATCGGGTATTTGGATAAAACATAATCTGAAATTTAATTTCGATTCAGCAGTATTTTTGCTAGGATTTATTCTAAAAAAAATAAAATTATCTTATAGCTACGACCTGACATTATCGAAACTTAGATGGAATACTGGAGGTTCGCACGAAATATCATTTTCTTTTCAAATGAATTGTATTGAAAAAATTAGAAAACAAAACACAATAAAATGTCCATCTTTTTAGTTATATTTGTAGCTTAATGAGTAAGTTAATAATTTTCTCTTTTAGTTTAATAATCTAAGAGATAGTAGTTTAAGAATTTACCTTATATTAAATAATTTAGAAAAATTTTAAGATATGAAAATAAATCAAAATATTTTATTTTTGGCTTTTGTTGTTTTTAGCTCAATATTATATACATCATGTGGTGGCGGTAGCCGTGGTGGTGGCTATGGAGAATCTACAACAACTGGGTGGGCTTATAATGATGCAGACATGGGGCGTTTTGAAGTAATTGACTATCAGGAGCAAGAAGCTGGTCCTGGTTTGGTATTGGTTGAAGGTGGTACTTTTGTTATGGGACAAGTACAACAAGATGTTGTATATAATTGGAATAATATTCCAAAAAGAATAACTATTCCTTCATTTTATATGGACGAAACTGAAGTAAGAAATGTAGATTACAGAGAATATATAAATTGGTTGAAATTGGTATACACCACTTATCCTGATGTGTACAGAAGAGCATTACCCGACACATTAGTGTGGCGTAGTAGGTTAGCATACAATGAACCATATGTTGAATATTATTTTAGACATCCTGCATATCAAAATTATCCAGTGGTAGGTGTTAGTTGGCTGCAAGCAACAGATTATTGTGCTTGGAGAACCGACAGAGTAAATGAAAAAATACTTATTGATGAAGGTATTCTTGAAATGAACCCAAATCAGGTTGATGAGGATAACTTTAACACTGATGCTTATTTGGCAGGACAATACGAAAGCGGAAGTAGAGAAAAAAAACCAACTCTTGATGATGGTGAAAGAAATGTTACAATAGAAGATGGATTGATACTTCCTAAATATAGATTACCAACTGAAGCCGAATGGGAATATGCTGCATTGGCTTTGATTGGAAACTCTGTGGGTTCACCCGAACGTATTTACAATAAAAGACTATATCCTTGGAATGGACACTATGTTAGAAATGACTCAAAACAATTTAGAGGTAATATTAGAGCCAACTTTCAAAGAGGAAGAGGTGATATGATGGGTGTTGCAGGCGCACTTAACGATAATGCCGCAATTACTGCTCCTGTTGATTCGTATTGGCCTAATGATTTTGGACTTTATTGTATGGCTGGAAATGTAAATGAATGGGTATTAGATGTATATCGTCCTATGTCATCAATTGATGTTGATGGATTCAGACCATTTAGAGGTAATGTATTTACAAAACTAAAACGAGATGAAAATGGTGTTGTGGCGGAGAAAGATAGCTTGGGTAGACTTGAATACGAATCTGTTACTGAAAAAGAATGTATTGATAGAGTAAACTACCACAAAGCCAATAATATCAATTATCTTGATGGTGATATTAGGTCGAGTATAGTTGAAGGTGGTGCATGGCTCGATGCTAATGATACTAAAGGAACTTCAAGAATGTATAATCCTGGTAAAGGACCTAAAGGCAAAGGTATGACATCGTTAATAAGCGACCGTTCGAGAGTATATAAAGGTGGTGGATGGAACGATAGGGTTTATTGGTTATCGCCAGCTACAAGAAGATTTTTATCTGAATATAAGTCAGAAAAGAATTTAGGATTTAGATGTGCTATGATTAAGGTTGGAGGAAATAAAGGAATGCCAAGAGAATAACACACTATTAAATTTAATTATATTACTGTCGGTATGGTTTTTTTTTTGGCTATACCGATTTTTATTTTATTCAGACCAATTTAAGTTGTCTTTAAGGCTACGTTACTTACCCTTGACCATCAAGGGCTACTTGTTAATTATGCCTAGCATTTTTCAATAATTATATAAGCTCACTTATTTTTGGATTAATAGCTTTTGGAATATCAATCGTATTTCTAACAGCTTCAATATCTTTCAAACCACTTCCTGTTAATAAAACAACCATATTGGTATTATTATCAATAGTATTTTCTTCACGATATTTTAGTAAGCCAGCAAAAGCAGCCGAAGCTGCAGGTTCTGAAAAAACACCAATATTAGTACAAAGTTTTTTTGATGCCAATATAATTTCATTATCACAAACCTGAATTGTTCCACCATTAAATTTTTCTAAATATTGTTTTGTTAAATAAAAATTGCGAGGAATATCAACTGATATCGAATCGGCAATTGTTTTGCTTGGTTTTGATACAAATTTTTTAGAATTTATATTAGATACTATATTGTTACTACCATTTGCCTGAACTGCAATTATTTTAGGAATTTTATGAATTATTTTTAGCCTAAGTAAATCTTCAAATCCTTTGTAAACTCCAGAAATTATAACACCATCGCCAACCGAAACAAAAATAATATCAGGGATTTTGTGTCCAAACTGATAAAATAATTCGTATGATACTGTTTTTTTTCCTTCAATAGTAAACGGATTAAATGCTGTGTTTCTATTATACCAACCAAATTGTTTTGTAGCCTCAATACTTAAATTATAAGCATCATCGTAAGTACCTTTTATAGGAATTATTTTTGCACCATACATAACTATTTGAGTAAGTTTTGCCAAAGGAGCTGAAGCAGGAACAAATACAATTGCTTTCTGTTTTTGAGAAGCACAAATTCCAGCAAGCGACGAACCTGCATTTCCTGTTGATGCTGCAATTATTGTATTTATATTGTTTTCTTTAGCAAAAGCCGAAACAAGATATGAAGCCCTATCTTTAAATGAAAAAGTTGGGTTTTGAGAATCATCTTTTATATATAAATTAAAATTTATTTTTTTATTATCAATATCATCTAATTTATAGATAGGGGTTTTGCCTACTTTTAATTTAGGAAAGCTGTCAATAGAATTTACTGGGAAAAGTTCGAGAAACATACTATATTCCATTTTATCGTAAATTGACTGAATATTATAATTTTTTCGTATTTCCGAGTAGTTATAAAGTGTTTTTAAAACTCCCTTAGGGGCTTTGTTTTCAGTATTTTTTTTTTCACAATCGGGACACAAATAATATATTTTATCAGGCTCATATGTTTTACTGCAATTTGTACATTCAAAATAATATTTGCTCATATAGGAAATTATTAATTATAAATTACGAATTATGAATTGGTTTACACCTAATAAGTAATTAACAATGAATAATGGACAATTAACAATTTTGCTTACGCCAGA
>JAOZVK010000480.1 GCA_029938185.1 Bacteroidales bacterium
TACAGGTTATGATAAAGATGTACAACACGGTTTAGTATGTGCCAAGACAGACCAACACACTGGCATACAATGGTACGCTGGAAGTAATGTAGAAACAAAAGCAACTGAAACAGCAGTATTAACTGGTCAGGCAAATACAACTAAAATAATAAATGTACAAAAAAGAGATGTACAATATGCTGCCCTTATATGTGATGAATATAATGAAGGAACGTATACAGATTGGTTTCTTCCGTCAAAAGATGAACTTCAATTAATGTATAACAAATTATATAAGGCATTATCTGCAATTGGTGGTTTTTCAGGTAATTATTGGAGTTCTACCGAGATGAGCAATAATAATGATAATGACGGCGCTTGGGGACAGAGTTTCAGCGAGAATAGTCCGAGCGAATACAAGAAGAGTAAAACTTGTAGAGTTCGTGCCGTTCGAGCTTTTTAACAAATAATTAATAACCATTTTTGAGAAGTGCAAGTATAAAATTACAGTCAATGGAGCTTATTCCGATTTTAAAACAGCAGTAATATTTATCAAAGGCAATTATCAAAAACTTAAAACAGGAAAGGAGGTAATATGAATAGAAGTCCATGATTGATAAAATCGTTTGTAGATTAGGTCAATAGTTTAGTATTTTTTTAACTGATAGAACAACATACACTTATAATCTAAGAACCATAATAATATGATATTCAGTTAATAATAATTTGATTCAACATTTTTCGAAAAAATACTAAAGTATTATTAGCTATGAACCAAAGATTAATAAACTTAAATATTAATTCACACACTGTCATTTCGCTAATTTTATTAGTTTACAAATCGCATGGTAAAGTGCTATAAATAATTAGCAAAACGACAAATACAGTAATAGAAATTAATTTAAAATAGGTAAAAAAATGAATAATACTAATAAGCTGTTCGAGTCTGGAAAATTATTTCCAATAGTTAAAGAACTTAAAAAACTGTTCACAATTGAGCCAGTAATGAATGCATACAACGATGCAATAAAAAATGTGAAAGATTTCCCTGACGATCCTCCGCTTCTTCCTTCCAAGAATATATGGAAAGACAGAAGCAGTGAAGACTTTTTTTTCTTTTTCAATAATTGGTTCCATTTTTTGGCAACTCCGTCAAAAGCAGGTCTTGGATTTATAATGCCGTTCACGCAATTTTATTACAATAACGATAAGGCATTTTATTTTCTCAATAGTTTTGAGTTCGAGGGGGAA
Organism: Bacteroidales bacterium; assembly: GCA_029938185.1. Lineage (GTDB taxonomy): Bacteria > Bacteroidota > Bacteroidia > Bacteroidales > JAOZVK01 > JAOZVK01. The sequence goes on from JAOZVK010000480.1 coordinate 1,231, forward strand.
AAAGTAATTTTTAACTGGACTGTCGATTTTATCAAAGCACGAGGAGGGTTTATGGATATGCCGAATAATCCGGATGTTATTAATGCTATTAATGAATGGGTGAACGATCCAGAAACGCATATTGAAAATTATATTATGCCCAACGGCGGATATACTACATTCAATGATTTTTTTGCACGTAAACTAAGACCAGGAGCGAGACCTATTTCAGATGTAGGAGACGATAGTATAATTGTTTCACCCGCAGATTCTGAAATCAATATGATAGATTCAGCACTTGTAGAAAATTCTAAAATAAAAACAAAGGGGCATCAAAAATTAGGTGTAAAAGAGTTACTGAACCACCACCCTTTATGGGAAAATTTCCTTAAAGGAACAGCACTTTCTTGTGTCTTATTGCCTTCGGATTATCATCATTATCATGCTCCTGTTTCTGGAAAATTGATACATGAAGAAATAGTTCATGGAATATATAACGGAATACAAGATGCACCAGAATGGTTTCATAACGGTAATGTAGGGGCAAGCGACAGTGATTTCAGTATTTTTGAGCAGTTCAATCGCGGAATATTCATCTTCGAGACCAAAAACTTTGGGCTTGTAGCCATGATTGCTGTCGGATTGAATACTATCAGCAAAATCGGGTTTGAAACATCTTCGGTCAATACACTGGACTATTACAAAAATGAAGTAATAAAAGAAAACCCACCATGGGTATATAAAGGAAAAAGATTAGGATATTTCAAATATGGAGGTTCTTTGAATATTCTTTTGTTTCAAAAAGGTGTATATCAGGGAGTCAAGCTTCTTCAGGGACAACGAATAGGTAAGTTGATACCGCCAAGTTCTTCGTAGAACAAAGCCAGAGGTGTCATACAATTTGGCACCACGAGTTAATTGAATCGTAAGTTTCTTTAGTATTACGAGGCTGAGCGAAACTCTAATCCAGTTTTTAAAAAAGCAGGAAGTCAACAAATTTCGACTTTGGGGTTGTTGAGTGATGCCAAAAATGTAATCTTCAGAAACTAAGGCAAATTAAATTAAAATTAAAGTAGAAATAATGAGAACAAAAATAAATAAAGAGAACTACTGTGGTAGTGGACGAGAAAAAACGGATTGTATTACGGCAGTGTTGCACCGTAGCCTTAGTTGCCGCTTAGGGCTGACAAATGGCAAAGAACCATATGTGATACCAATGATTTTTACATTTATTGAGAAAGACGGCAATTTTGATATTTATCTGCACGTACACCATCTCCGAAATGATGATAAACCTTCGAGAAAAAGGGAGTATATTGACTATCACAAAGATAATAAAATTGATGTATGTATTGAGTGGGATGTAGTTGGTTCTTTTATTCCAAGTATGGGCGAGAAAGTAGGTATCGGATGTTTTTGGACTGTTGCTCACTCAAGTGTAATTGGTTATGGAGAAATCTGTGAAGTTGTAGATGACAACGAAAAACGACAGGCATTGGAACAACAACTGACTCGCTATACCAGTAGAAAATGGAAAATTCGAGACAAAGAATATAAAGATGTAGATGTGTTGAAAATTTCTTTAAAGGATGAGAAAACAAACGCAAAATTTAAACAAATCGAATTTCCGCAATCATTTTCTGAATGAAAACAAACTTAGAATTCAAATAGATTAAATTTGATTGAACACGATGCAACCAAGATGGTAAAACAATGCACTTAAGCACATATTATTGTGTTTAAGTGCAATAAAACGCACAATACACATTTTCCGACATGGTTCACTACAAAATCAATAATAAAACGATAAACGAAGAATAGCAATAATAAATTTATAGAGGAAACGGTGTTTTTATTTTTTTAACCGAAAAACAAAAAATGAAATAAAATTAATTAGTAACATAAATTTTTTTAAAAATGTTCAATAAAAATAAGTTTTTAATTTTTTCAGTAATAATCATAACTGTATTAGCCGTCTTTTTAAATGGATGTAAGAAAGATGATGATGATGCTCCAGTTGAAGCAGCAACAGCCACAATAGGTGGTGAAGAATTTGTGGCAACAACAACAAGTTCGCAAAAAAACACAGTAGGAGGCTTTACATTACAATTAAGCCAAGATAACACAGCAATAACTATTTCAACAAATGGTACTGAAGCTGGGGAATATATAATAGGTTCGAGTAAGAAAAGTACCAAAGGTAAAACAGCAACAGCATCAGTTACTCAAAATGGAACTGTAACACATGCAAGTACAGGATCAGTTACTATTACAGCAAATGGCGGTAGTAAAGTTTCGGGTAGTTATGATTTTACAGCTGGAATTATTTCAGTAAGTGGAGGTAAGTTTAATAATGTTGCTGTAGCTGAAGGTGTAGCACCAAGTGCAGAAACATTAGAACTTGTTTCTGGTGACAAGCAATCAGGAGGAAGAGAAAAAGCTTTAACAGATTCCATAGTCGTAATAGTAAAAGACCAAAACAATAATGTATTTAAAGGTGCAAAAGTGACATTTACTGCAAGTGATGGTGGTAGTACATCACTAACAACAGTAACAACTGGTTCAGATGGAAAAGCTACTGTAACATGGACTCTTGGCACAACACCAGGTACACACACATTAACAGTTAAAGCCGATGACATAACGCCAATTAGTGTTACAGCTACTTGCAAACTTGAAATAGGCGAAGTTTACGCAGGTGGTTATATCTTTTACCTGTTGAAAGATGGAGATGCAGGTTATGATAACGATGTACAACACGGTTTAGTATGTGCCAAGACAGACCAAAGTACTGGAATACAATGGGACAATGGAAAAGACTTAATAACAGGAGCAACTGGAAGAGCAGTATTAACTGGTAAGGAAAATACAACTACAATAATAGATAAACAAGGAACGAGCGTACAATATGCCGCCCGTATTTGTGATGAATATGATGATGGAAATGGTAATACAGATTGGTTTCTTCCGTCAAAAGATGAACTTAAATTAATGTACGACAATTTATATTATCAAACACCTTCAATTGGTGGTTTCTTAGACTATTATTATTGGAGTTCTTCCCAGGAGAGCATTGGAATGGCTTGGATATTAGGCTTCCTCTATGGCAACGAAGGCAGAGGACATACGAACTGGCTTCGTGCCGTTCGTGCCGTTCGGGCTTTTTAACTCTTCTAAATACCGCCAGTAGGCGGTCGAAAATTATTTTGAGAAATTGGTGGTTTGTGGAATATTTAAGTAATTAATAATTAATAATTAATAATTAATAATTTTGCTTACGCTTGAAAAACAGTGTTATATAAAAAAC
>JAOZVK010000481.1 GCA_029938185.1 Bacteroidales bacterium
ACGAAATAAAAGAACATTTTAGGAACTAATAAAAAACTTGAATAAGCTATTTTTGTTCGTATTTTTATAAGACCAGTCTGGTACCTAAGTAGTCTAACAAAAGTTTTTCGGTAATTTATTTTATTACAATTAACTATATGACAGTGGCTTGTAAAAAGTGTAAGTTTAAATAGGTCAAAGACCTTAATTCTAAAATAAAATCAATGAACAAAAAATTAATAAATTCACACGATAGATTGTTCAATGTTTTGTTTTCAAAAAAAGAAGAAGTAAGTGAGTTTGTAGCAAAAACATTTCCATCAAAACTCGTGCAGAAGTTAAATTTGGAAACATTAGAAATTGATAAAACTGACTACATTGATAGCAAGTTACGAACAAATTATTCAGATGTAGTTTATAGTTGTAGATATGGCAAGGATACGAATATTAAAATTGCTTTACTTTTTGAGCATAAAAGTTACCCTGTAAATTTTCCACATTTACAACTTTTGGGATATATGCTTAAAATTTGGGAATTGCAAATAAAACAGAAAAAATATTTAACACCTGTAATTCCTATAATTTTTTATCAAGGTAGAGAAGAGTGGAATAATAAACAATTTACTGAATATTTTACAGGAATAGACAATCTTTTAAAAAAATTCATACCAAAATTTGACTATCAACTAATTGATACATCGGATTATACTAATGACGAAATTATTAAACTATTTAATAATATGCAATTACAAATAGGAATGCTTGTAATGAAAAATATATTTGATGAACAGAAAATATTACAAGAAATTAATAAAATATTTGCAGGATTAAATCAATTATTGCAAACCGAACAAGGAGAACTATTTTTTGAAAGCATAGTTTCTTATTTATTTTATGCAACAGGAATTGACACCGAAAAATACGTAAACAAAATGAGAACAATATCAATAAATGCAGGTGAAAAATTTGTTTCAATAGCAATGAAATTAGAAAGGAAAGGAAAAATTGAAGGTATTGAAACTGGCATTAAAAAAGTAGCCTTTTCAATGTTACAAAAAGGTTATTCAGACAATGAAATTATTGAACTTACAGGATTAAGTAAATATCAATTAAAATACCTTAAATCATTAAAAAGTTATGAAATTGATTTAGAAATAGTCTGAACCAAATAGTTACCAATAGATGCATAAACAATATCAAATAGGTCGAAGACCTTAAAAAAATTTACTAATGAAAAATATTATTACAGCTATTATACTTTTAGCTTTTACAATAAATATTAAATCACAATGTAGTTTTAGTGTTTACGAATGTGCTTCTGATAACGAAAATGCTATATATTTAAGTAATTTTGATATAAAATTAAAGTATAATAAAAAAGAAAAAACAGGTAATAAATGGCCAATAATCTTAGCAAAAGGAATTAGATATAGATTTAATATTTGTACAATAGATGGTTTTCAGGATAAGGTAATTATGAGTTTATATGATAAAACACACCCTGAAGAAACACCTTTGTCATCAACAAATATTTCAAAAACTAATACTGATATTAAAATGTTCGATTTTGTTTGTCGCAAATCAGGAACATATTATATATCTATCAGATATAAGGATTATAAAGGTCGGAAAAAAGCATGTGCTGTTGGAGTTGTATCTTTTGTAAAACTAAAATAAGGTCTTCCGACCTATTTATAAGGTCTTCGACCTATTTATAGTTGCTTACGCATTAGTATAAAGGCAATATAATCAGAGTTGTAAGTGCTGTAACAAAAGTTTTTTGATATTTGTTTTTGTTCAATTAGCTACATGACAGTAATTTATAAAAATGCGTAAGCCACATTAAATAGATAGAAGACCTTACTTATCACCTATATATAAAATAAAATACAATTTTTAAACTATTTATTTTAATACAATAATTATGAAAATGAATATACTTAAATTAATATTTTTTGCATTAATAATAACTGTATCATTTAGTTCTTGCAAAGATGATGAATTTGACGAAGATGTTAATAATACAGATGACCCCAGAGATGCAATAAAAAACACATGGAAGTGTAATGAAGACGGAGGAACAACATTTGGATATTCAGAATATGATGTTGATATTTTTAACCACCCATTTGATAAGACTAAAATATTGATGAGTAATTTTTTTAATCTTGGAACAGAAGAAGAACAGCAAATATTTGCAACTATTTCCGACAAGAAACTTACCATACCTTTGCAAACAATTGGTAGCACAAAAATATCGGGTAATGGAGATATATCAGCAGATTCTAAAAGTATTATCTGGGCATATGATGTTGATGATGGCACCAATGAAGGAAAAATTACCGCAAGCTTTACTGTCTCGGTAATTTCTAAATAAAGGTCTTCTGCCTAATTTTATGTTGCTTACGCACGAATAAGTCTTTGACCTGAATGGTACGATGGTATACAATAGTTTATAAAAATGCGTAAGCCACATTAAATAGGTCGGAAGACCTTACTTATTTTTTTCTATTCTTTCAATAATTTCGCTAGCATGCTCAAAGCTTATTCTTTTAGCAATAATTTTTTTATTTTTATCCAGTAAATATAATACAGGAGTACCTGAAATATCAAAATTATGTCTAAAATTTGAGTAATTAATAGGATCCCAAAGGTTGTACCAAGTTGTCATTTTATTGTCTAATAGAAAATCAAACCATTTTTCGAGATGTTTTGTATATTTATCCCATTCATTAATATTTTTATGTAAATATATGGAATAAACCTGAACTCCAATTTTTTTTAGTTTTTCTTCATACAATTTATATAGCTTTGGAGTTTCTTTTCTACAATGACTACAATCTGGCTCCCAAAACCAAAGTATTGTATATTTAGAATTTGTTTTGTATAAAGATTTATATCCATCGAATGATGGAAAAAAATCATATTCGATAATATCGGCTAATTTTCTGATAAGCAATTGCGATTTAAGTGCAGAATCAGTCATATTGGTATTATTTTTAGACTTGTATTCTTTAAATCGTTTTTTTATCCAAGCCTTATCCTCAATAAATTTTGTACCATTGTTTTTAATTTCAGTCAATTGATTTTTTATAGCCTTTATATCATCAATATTAGATGGTAAAATAATCATTTTTATATCCTTAGCATTCATTCCAAGCAAACAATTTTTTTTACGTTTAATTTTTTCTTTTAGTTCTTCAATATATTCAGGATCGCTCCAATAAGCTTCTGGTATATAAAATTTTTCGGCCAAATGAACATATACATTTTCCATACCCATCAATTGACTCGAAGCATACTTATTAAACAAATGCACAAGCATAAATCTAAAAAGTTCTTTAGTTGTTCTTGCATTATTTATCAATATATCAACTTCTTTTATTATTGAATCAGGAACTGGTGGAACAACTTTATCTAAATATGTTTCTATGGTTGATTTATAAATTGGTGTTCTTAAAAGCCTTGCGTCCGAAACATCAAAATTATCTAAATAATGATTTCTATAATAATAATATTTTTGTTTGTTATCGGTAATTGATTTTGGTATTTTTACAGGCATAGTTGCAGTTAGAAACTTTATAAAAAACATTTTAGGATGTTTTTCTTTTAGTCGCAGATATTCGTTTTCAACTTGTTTGTTTATTTCTGTTAGCTTTTTTTTATCTCCTTTATGTTTTTTAGCCAGTTCTCTTTGATTAGCTAGAAATTTTTGGTATTCAAAAAATACTGAATTTTCTATCGATCCAGTAACTTTTACATTTTTAAGGAAATCAATTGTGTCGTTTTCAATACTAAATTTTTGGTCATCACTAATTATAAAATCAAAACGAGTATGATTTGGCAAAAAGAAAAAATACATTCCACCAGGAAATTTCTTTTTCCCTCTTATATATCCATAACCTTTGTTGTTTAGCTTTATTGTATCATCAGGATATAACTGACTATTAAAATAATGACCAAGTATAACATTTTTATTTTTTAAATTTTTTATCTTTATCTTCAATTCATATCCTTGTGAGTGGATTTGAAATATTGTAAATAAAAAAAATACTGCTAAAATTGAAATTCTAATAATGTATCTCATATTTTTAATTTTTATTAAGGTCTTTGACCTATTTATAGTTGCTTACGCATTAATACAAAGATAATTTAATCAGTAAGTTATGAATAGGTAAATGTCAAATTTGCAAACTTAGGTTATCCACGTAAGGTTGGACTTTTTTGTTTTTCAAATAGTTTCAACTATAAAGTCAAAGTGAACCTTTGCGGTAAAAAGCGTCTATTGTATTAAGACGTTAGTTTAAAAAGTTTTTTAATAATTTGAAAGCCAGACCACATCAGGTAAAAATACATATATAGTCATACAAAAAAAACAATATTTTATTTGTAATAATAGATTGTTTCTCAGGCGTAAGCAAACTTTTGACTTTAAGTTTTTAACTTTCAACATTATTACTTTAGGTATTTACGTCTTAATATACTAGTGAAACAAGTCATAAGATTCTTTAGTATTATTTAGACAAGATTTACAGGA
>JAOZVK010000482.1 GCA_029938185.1 Bacteroidales bacterium
AACGAAATAAAAAAACATTTTAGGAACTAATAAAAAACTTAAATAAGCTATTTTTACTCGTATTTTTATAAGACCACCTTCACACTATTAGCAGCCCTAATTCTACAATCTGTTATAATGACACCTTACATATACCTAGAAAAGAAAAAATGATTTTATATATATTTTCAAAAACCCCAAACAACCTTTAATTATAGGTCTATTTTTATCATTAGGTTCATTCTTTTGGTTAATAGCTTTTGTTATGGCTAATGTTGCTTATGTTAGAACATTTGGGCAACTTGAATTTGTACTTTCAATATTTGTTTCGATATATTTTTTTAAAGAAAAAATTAGTAAAAATGAAATATTAGGTATGCTTTTTTTAATTTGTGGTGCAATATTAATTGTTTTTGCATAGGAGTTTCGAGCTATGTAATGTTGTCTATACATTCCATTAATATTCTAATTAATATGCAATTTAATAAGTAGTCTTACAAAAGTTTTTCGGCATTTATTTTGTGCAATTGTCTATATGATAGTAGTTTGAAAAAATGTGTAAGCCACATTAAATTAGGTCGAAGAGCTTAAATAAAATTATGATTTTTTAAAGTTTATTTACGTACATTTTTTTTTTAACTTAATCAACTTATAATCAAGTGTTGTAAAAATATTTATAAGTAAGTAACATAAAAAGTCTCGAAGAGCAAAAAATATATATATATTTACAAAACTTTTAAAGTAAATATTATGATAAATAAAGTAAAAAGATTTTTTGCACCCGATAAGCATATTGAAAAACTACCAGAAGAAAAAGTAAACCCTATTTATAAAAAATATCGCTGGAATATATTAGAATCAACATTCTTGGGTTATGCTATGTTTTACCTTGTTCGAAACAATTTAGCAACGGTAGCCAAAGATATTGAAGGAGCATTACACTATGACCATAATATGATTGGAAATATATTGGCAATTTCGGCAATTGCATATGGTTTAGGCAAGTTCCTGATGGGTGCTTTATCAGACAGAAGCAATCCTCGAAAATTTATGGCATTTGGATTATTACTGACTGCGATAATTAATTTTTCGTTTGGTAATATTTCTAATTATTATATACATCTAAGTCTTTGGGCTTTAAATGGTTTTGTTCAAGGAATGGGCTGGCCTCCTTGCGGACGATCAATCGGTCATTGGTATAGTATAAAAGAGCGAGGTTCGGTATTTGCAATTTGGAATGTATCTCATAATATTGGAGGTGGAATAGCCGGAATATTAGCAGCTTATGCAGCTTCGCATTTTAGTTGGCAATGGGCATTTTACTTTCCGGCAATAATTGCTTTAATTGGCTCACTATATTTATTTTTCAGATTAAAAGACACTCCACAGTCACTTGGATTACCTGCTATTGAGGAATTTAAAAATGATTACCCCGAAAATATAAATGAAAATAAAGAAAAGGAACTTACAACCAGAGAATTATTTGTTGATCATATATTGAAAAACAAATTTTTATGGTTATTTGCCATTGCAAATTTTTTCGTTTACATAGTTAGATACAGTATGTTAGACTGGGGACCAACTTTTTTGAGAGAAACAAAAGGAGCTTCATTAGAGGGGGGGGGGCTTGCAATACTTATATTAGAGTTTGGTGGCATACCCTCAACCATACTTATGGGCTGGCTGTCTGATAAATACGGAGGGCGACGAGGAATGATTAGTTTATTATGTATGTTTCCAATTTTTGGAGCTTTTTTGGGTATATACATGAACCCTCCTGGTAATCTATGGATTGATATGACTTTACTCGCAGTTATTGGATTTTTTATCTATCCTCCTGTTATGCTTTTAGGAGTTTCAGCACTTGATTTAACTTCAAAAAAAGCTGTTGGTACAGCAGCAGGTTTTGTTGGTTTATTTGGCTATATCGGAAGAACTGTACAAGCAAAAGGTTTTGGTTGGATGTCAGAACATTACGGTAAATTATATGGTGTTACAGCTGGTTGGAACACAGTTATTTTTGCTATTTTGGCAAGTACAGTCATAGCCATTATTTTATTATCTTTTACTTGGAATGTGCGACCAAAAGCCTAAGCTGAATAATTCATAAATTTCTAAAGTAAAAATACCAGCAATTCTCATTTTAAACTTCCAAATTTAATTTTATATTTTTGTTCACTTAGTTCTACTTTACGAACTTAGAACTATTTGATAATTAAACTATTTGATAATTAAACTATTAAATCATTTTTATTAGTATTTAAGAATTAGTGTATTCATAAAAAAAACTATGCAATGTATTTTATTGCTTTTGCCCTTACGAGGGAGTTCTTACTTATGAATACTTTTATACATACGGCGTTGCCCCATGTTAATGCTTATGCCCTTTCAGCAAAAAACTTGAGAAATAAAAATTAAAAATACTAACCATTTTTTTGAACTAAAGAATGCTAAACATCTTATTTTTAGTATCTTTTAAGTTCGTAAAGTAGAATTAACAGGAAATATGTATTCCTCATTATCCTCAAAGGTTTTAATACGTATATCTTTTGACAAGATATGTCTGGATGATATATCTTTTATTCCTAAGAAGAAAGCTCCAATTGCAACTGTAATAGCTTCTAATAATGCAGTTTTCCCACTGCCATTGTCTCCTATTATCAAGTTAAAATCAGAGTGAAGGTCAAGGTCAAGTTTATTGTACCCTCTAAAATTTTCAATATTTATTTTTCTCAGTTTCATAATTAATAATTGTTGTTGTTATTTTTTAATTGACGCTATCGAATACGTGTTTGGAGAAGACCCTGTATTGCTAATAATAACCTGTATCGGAACATAACTAAAATTCGTTTCAAAACGGTAATCTCGATTACGATATTTATTCTTTTTCAGTAGATTATCAAAATTAGATTTATTTAATCTATAATGAATTTCTTTTTTGATAAATTTCGGATTACAGGTAATAATTTTAGTTTCTCCATTAATACTAATTTTACTTTACGAACTTAAATAATGTTAAAAATAAGATGTTTAACATTTAATTTATTTTAGTTCAAAAAAATAGTTAGTATCTTGAATTTCTATTTCTCGAGTTTTTTTGCCCTGAATGGGCATAAGCATTAACATGGGGCAACGCCCTATGTATAAATGCATTCATAAGCAAGAACGCCCTGAAAGAAAAGCAATTAAATACATTATACCAAATATTTGAAATACTAATAAAAATATTTTAATAGTTTAATTATCAAATAGTTTTAAGTTCGTAAAGTAGAATTAAAGTAAAGGCAAAAGGACAAATAAATGCTGAAAATATTGAATGGAGTAGAGAGCTTAACGGTGCAAAAAATAGAACCACATCAATTAACGCAAATAGGATAAAAGAATATGCTCAAAAATTGGATAATGATGCAAGGAATGGTGTAGGTGTTACCTTTCCAATATTTGCTTATTATGCAACAGGTCGATTGTTTGACGAAGCAAGAGGTCTGGTGAAAACAAAAAACAAAGAAAACTATCAAATTGCATCAAGGTTTCGAGCTTACGATAGGTGTCTTGAAGCTAAATCAACTTATAAACAGTTTGTTAAATGGTATAGAGCAAAAGAGTTATCAAAAATACAAAAGAAAATTGATGATGTAAAATTGGAAATTGTAAAAGACGCAATTATTTCCAATATCCCTGATTGTACTAATATCTTTTATGAATTTGACCCAGATAAACAGCAAGGATTAAAAATCCAATTAAAAGACAACAGAATACTACCTTTTGTATCATTGAGCGATGGAACTAGAAATTATTTTGCGATAATTGCTGATATTGCGTTTAAATGTATCACATTAAATCCCCATCTAAAAAATGATGCTCTAAAAAAAACATCAGGGATTGTACTCATTGACGAATTAGATTTGCATTTACATCCTGAGTGGCAACGGAAAATTATTCGTTCTTTGAAAGATACTTTTCCTAATGTTCAATTTATAACGACAACTCATTCACCATTTCTAATACAAGAAACAGCACCAAATCAATTAATTAAATTGAAAAATTGTGCAGTTGACTTAATCGGTAGTGGCATTGAGTTAAGTATAGAAGATATTGCAGAGGAATGGCAAAATGTAGAAAATCCTCAGTGGAGCAAGAGCCGACAAAGAATGTTCGAAATCGCAAAGAAATATTACAGTGCTGTAATGGAGGGCAAAGACACGCCTGAAATGAAGACGGAATTGGATGATGTCATGTTGCCATTTGCAAATGACACTGCGTTTTATGCGATTTTAGAGCAAAAAAAATTATTAAAAAATAATCAAAAATAAAAATATGAGACCTGTTGATAAAGGAACTTCCCCGAAAACATATACAAATTATCAAGATGCAAGAGATGATTTAGCAGATAGAATAGAATGGGTTTGTTCATATTGTGAAATGGGAGTAAAAAACATGATTAATGTTGAACATGTTGTCCCATTGGCAAAAGGAGGTAGTGTAACAAGACGTAAGTTTCTTTAGTATTATTTAGACAGGATTAACAGGA